>JAKAMD010000283.1 GCA_021823875.1 Pseudomonadota bacterium
GCCTCGCCGCGCGCCGTCGAGAGCGTCGGGTCGCGCGAGAGGATGAGCGCCGCATCGTCGCGAGCGGCGCCGAGATATTTGCCGTGGACTTCCAGCCGGGCAATGCGGAAGCCGGGCGTTCCGCTCTGCCGTGTGCCGAGCAAGTCGCCTTCGCCGCGCAGGCGTAAATCTTCTTCGGCGATGCGAAAACCGTCCTCGCTCTCGCGCAGGATGGCGAGCCGCGCCTTGGCGGTCTCGCCGAGCGGCGCCTTGTAGAGCAGCAGGCACGTCGAACGGCCGGTGCCGCGGCCGATCCGGCCGCGCAGCTGGTGAAGCTGCGCGAGGCCGAAACGTTCGGCATGCTCGACCACCATGACGGTCGCCTGCGGCACGTCGACGCCGACCTCAATGACCGTGGTGGCGACCAGCAACTGCGTCTCGCCGGTGGTAAAGCGGGCCATGGCGGCGTCCTTTTCGCTGCCCTTCATGCGGCCGTGCACCAGACCGACTTTGCCGGCGAATTTAGCCTTGAGTTCCTCGAAGCGCGCTTCGGCGGCCGCTAAATCGATCTTCTCGGACTCTTCGACCAAGGGACAAACCCAATAGGCGCGATTGCCGACGGCGAGCGCGCGGCCGACCGCATCTTCCACTTCTTCCACACGCGTAAGCGGAATGGTGCGGGTGTCGATCGGCTGGCGGCCGGGCGGCTTTTCGCGCAATTCGGAAATATCCATGTCGCCGAAATAGGTCAGCACGAGCGTGCGCGGGATCGGCGTGGCGGTGAGCACCAACATATCGACCGCCTGGCCCTTCTGCGCCAGCGCCAAGCGCTGATGCACACCGAAACGGTGCTGCTCGTCGACGATGGCGAGCGCCAGATCGCGGAAAGCGACGTCTTCCTGGAACAGCGCATGGGTGCCGACCAGCAGATCGATATCGCCGAGCGTGAGCCGGTCGAGGATTTCCTGGCGCGCCGCGCCGCGCTCGCGCCCGGTGAGGATGGCAACGCGGATGTCCGCCGCTTCGGCGAGCGGCGCGATGGTGGCGAGATGCTGGCGCGCCAGGATCTCGGTCGGCGCCATGAAGGCGGCCTGGCGGCCAGCTTCGACCACGGTCGCCGCCGCGATCAGCGCCACCACGGTCTTGCCGGAACCGACATCGCCTTGCAGCAGGCGCAGCATGCGCTGGGGGCGGGCGAGGTCGGTGACGATGTCGTCGACCGCCTTTTGCTGCGAATGGGTGAGCATGTAGGGCAGCGCCTTGAGGATGCGCGCGCGCAAGCGGCCCTCGCTCGCCGTGCCGCGGCCGGCCTGCCGGCGCATATGCGCGCGCAGCAAGGCGAGCGCGAGCTGGCCGGCGACCAGTTCGTCATAGGCGAGCCGGGTCCAGGCGAGGCTCTCCGGCAGCACGTCATGCGGCTGCGCCGGCCGGTGCAGATGCCGCAAGGCCTCCGCGAAAGGCGGAAACTGCTCGCGTGAGATCCAGGCCTCGTCCTGCCATTCCGGCAGCGCAGGGATGCGGGTGAGTGCGCCGTCCATCGCCCGCCGGACATGACCGAGCGACAGGTTTTCGGTGAGCGGATAGACCGGCTCAACCAATGGCAGATCGGCGAAACCCTTCTCGTCGACCACGCGGTCGGGATGCACCATCTGCAGCATACCGTCGTAGAACTCGGCGGTGCCGGAGACGTAACGGGTCTCGCCCGGCGGCAGCAGCTTTTCCAGATAGTCCCCACGCGCGTTGAAGTAAGTGAGTGTCAGCGTGCTGGTGTCGTCGTGGGTGACGACGCGGTAGGGCGCGCGCGGCCGGTTGCGGGGCGGCGGGCGATGCTCCTCGATCGTCACCGCCACGGTCACCACCTGGCCGGGCTGCACGTCGACGAGCTTGGGCCGCGCCCGCCGGTCGATCACGCCCGACGGCATATGGAACAGCAGATCGACCACGCGCGGACCGTCGCGGTCGAGTAGGCGGGCATAGAGCCGCTCCAGCTTCGGCCCGACCCCGGGCAGGCTGGTGATGGAGGCAAAGAGCGGATTGAGCAGGACCGGCCGCATGGACGGCATGCTGGCGTGGTGCGATTGCGGACGCAATGCAGGCCTGTGAACAGCGGCGCTGACAGCATCCCCGGGGCCCTTTATATAAGCCGCGCCCGGCCCCGTCCGGGTTTTTGGCGTTGGAGAGTGTCGTGACCGGAAGAACCCTGTCGACCGAAGGTTTGGATGAGCGGCGCCGCCGGCTGCTATTTCGCTGCTGGCACCGCGGCGTCAAGGAAATGGACCTGATCATGGGCGGGTTCGCCGACGCGCATCTGAAGGAATTCACCGACGACGACGTGCGCGCCTTCGAGGCGCTGATGCTGGTGCCCGACCAGCAGATGTATGCCTGGGTGACCGGCACGGAGCCGGTGGCGCCGGAATTCGATACGCCCATGTTCCGCCGGCTGCGCGACTTCCATATGGCGAACACCGGCACCCTATGAGCGTTTCCACGACATCGCCCGCGTCGCTGTTGCGCGCCGGCAAGCCGCTGATGCTCGCCCAGGTCGCCGACGGCGCCGAGGGGCTGGTGCTGGCCGACCTCGCGCGCGCCATCGCGGCGGAACGCGCCGCGCCGGCGATCTCGCTGCTCGTGGTCTGCCGCGACGGCCAGCGGGTGGCGCAGTTGGCGCGCGCGCTTCAGTTCTTCGGTCCCGACCTCGCGGTGATGGAATTTCCGGCCTGGGACTGCCTGCCGTACGATCGGGTGTCGCCCAATGCTGCGGTGGTGGCGCAGCGCATGACTGCGTTGTCGCGCTTGGCGCGCGTGAAAGGACGCGACCGGCCGTCGGTGCTGCTCACGTCAGTCAATGCCGCGCTCCAGCGTGTACCGGCCCGCGAGTTTGTTGCGAGCCGCGCACTGTCGCTCGCGCCCGGCAATGTCATCGGCATGCACGGCATCGTCGAATGGCTGGAACTGAACGGCTTCGTGCGCGCCTCGACCGTGCGCGAGCCGGGCGACTATGCGGTGCGCGGCGGTATTCTCGATCTCTATCCGCCCGGCATGGAGATGCCGGTGCGGCTCGATTTCTTCGGCGATGCGCTGGAGACCCTGCGCACATTCGATCCGGAGACGCAGCGCAGCGATACTGATCTGAAGGCGCTCGACCTGGTGCCGGTCGCTGAATTCCAACTCATCACCGAAACCATCCGCCGCTTCCGCACCGGCTATGTGGCCGAATTCGGCGCCGCTTCTCCCGACGATCTACTTTACGAGGCGATCAGCGAAGGCCGCCGCTATCCCGGCATGGAACATTGGCTGCCGCTGTTCCACACCACGCTGGAAACTTTGTTCGACTATCTGCCCGGCACGGCGATCGCGCTCGAGCCCTTGGCGGAGGACGCCGCGACTGAACGGTTCACGCAAGTGACCGATTATTTCGAGGCACGCCGCGAGGCTTTGGCCGACGGCGTGACGCCGATCTACAAGCCGCTGCCGGCGGAGCGGCTTTATGTCGGTGAGACTGAATGGAAGGAACGGCTGGCGTCGGTGCGGCTGGCGCGACTGTCTCCGTTTGCGGTGCCGGAAGCGCGCGATGTCATCGATATCGGGGCGCGGCAGGGCCGCAATTTCGCCGCCGAACGCGCCGAACCCGGCGCCAATGTGTTCGAAGCTGTCGCCCAGCATGTGCAGAAGTTGCAGAGCGCCGGCAAGCGCGTGGGCGTGGCGCTGTGGAGCGAGGGTGCGCGCGAGCGCATGAGCCACGTACTCGCCGACCACAAGCTGCACAATCTTACGCCGGTGGCGTCCTGGCCGCAGGCGCAGGGGCTCGCCAAGCACAGCGTGGCGCTGGCGGTGCTCGGCATCGAGTCTGGTTTCGAGACCGAGGACGCCGCGCTGATCAGTGAGCAGGATATTCTCGGCGACCGTCTCGTGCGGCCGCGCAAAGCGAGCCGGCGGGCGGAGAATTTCATCACCGAGGCCACCAGCCTCGCGCCCGGCGATCTGGTCGTGCATGTCGATCACGGCATCGGGCGCTTCGCCGGCCTGCAGGCGATCGAAGCCGCCGGCGCGCCGCACGACTGCCTGGAAATCCATTACGCCGACGACACCAAGCTGTTCCTGCCGGTCGAAAACGTCGACCTGTTGTCGCGTTACGGCTCGGAGGAATCTGGCGTCGAGCTGGATCGCCTGGGCAGCGGCAATTGGCAGGCGCGCAAGGCGCGCATGAAGAGCCGCATCCGCGAGATCGCGGGCGAACTCATCAAGATCGCGGCCGAGCGGCAATTGCGCGAGGCGCCGAAATTCACGGTCGGGACGGGCGCCTATGACGAGTTCTGCGCGGGCTTTCCGTACGAAGAAACCGACGACCAGTTGGCGGCCATCGATTCCACGATCAAGGATCTTGCAGAAGGCCGGCCGATGGACCGCCTGGTGTGCGGCGATGTCGGTTTCGGCAAAACCGAGGTGGCGCTGCGCGCGGCTTTCGTCACCGCGCTCAGCGGCAAACAGGTAGCGGTGATCGTGCCGACCACCTTGCTGGCGCGCCAGCATTTCAAGACCTTCTCGGAGCGCTTCCGCGGCTTCCCGGTGAACGTGGCGCAGGCCTCGCGTCTGGTGCCGGCGGCGGAGCTGGCCAAAATGCGCGCCGGGCTTGCCGACGGCAGCATCGACATCGTGGTCGGCACCCATGCGCTGCTGGGCAAGAGCATCCGCTTCAAGGACTTGGGGCTGCTGGTGGTCGACGAGGAGCAGCATTTCGGCGTGTCTCACAAGGAGAAGCTGAAGACGCTGCGCGCGGAAGTGCACGTCTTGACGCTGTCAGCGACGCCGATCCCGCGCACGCTGCAACTGGCGCTCACCGGCGTGCGCGATCTTTCGATCATCGCATCGCCGCCAGTCGACCGGCTTGCCGTGCGCACCTTCGTTTCGCCCTTCGATCCAGT
>JAKAMD010000011.1 GCA_021823875.1 Pseudomonadota bacterium
GTCGCCGCGCTCGGCGTGCAGCAGGTTGGAAATCGCCTTCAGCGTGGTGGTCTTGCCGGCGCCATTGGCGCCGAGCAGTGCCACGATGCCGCCCTTGGATACTTCGAGCGACACGCCTTTGAGCACCAGAATGACGTGATCATAGATCACCTCGATATTGTTGACCGAGAGGATGATGTCGGTCGCGGGCGCATTCTCAGTTGGTGTGCTGGCGGCGATGCTCATGACGCTCGGCTTGCTCCGTTTACCCTCTCCCCTCGCGGGAGAGGGTGGCGCATCTGCGGATGTCGTCCGCAGATGCGCCGGGTGAGGGGTCAGCATTTCAGAAGCTTGCGGCAGCGCAGACCCCTCACCCCGCGCTACCGGAGCCGGCGCTTTGCGCCGGCGTTTTTTGGTCAAGACGGCGGCCGGAGGCCGCCTTTTGTCCCCCCTCCCACAAGGGGAGAGAGGACTATGATAGCCTCACCTTACGGCAGCTTGGCGCAAGCTTCGCTGCGCTTGGGCCAGCCGGCGTTCTTCTTGACGTAGTCGGCAGCCGCCGCGTCGAGCAACGGCATGACCTTGTCCTTCATGGGCTCAATCCAGTCGGACACGCGGTGCCACTCCTTGCCATCCCACTGCTGCATGTAAGCCGGGCTGTGGCCGTTGTGGTCGTCGCAGGTGACGTGGATCGCCGTACCGAAGTCCGGGAAGCCGAGCTCTTTCCAGCGCGCCGCGGTCATGTTCAGCGTTTCGAGACCTTTGCGAACATCGGCGCCGTCCACCACCTTCTTGCCGGTGATCTTCTGCGCGTTGCGGATCGCTTCCGCCACCATCGCGGTGTTGAAGACGCCGCGGTTGTAGAAGGTGTCGGCGAACTTGTCCTTCTCGACCTGGCTCTTGCCCTTGTCCACGACGTATTTCTTGATGTCCTGGATGGCCGGGTAATTGGAGCCGAGGCCGCTGAAGTTGAGCGCGAGATAGCCCTTGGCCTGCGTGCCGCCGCCGCGGGCGTCGTCATCGGAGCCCGACCACCACACGCCGATGAAGTGATCCATCGGGTAGCCATTCTCGGCCGCGCGCTTGACCGCGGTCGGGTTCATGGCGCCCCAGCCCCACATGATCATCCAGTTCGGACGATCGCGCCGGACCGACAGCCATTGCGACGACTGGTCCTGCATTTCCTTGCCGGCCACCGGATAGAGCTTCACATCGAAGCCGTAGTCCTTGGCCAGGTCCTTCAGAAGCGGGATCGGCTCGCGGCCGTAACCGGCGTCGAGATAGATGAAGCCTATCTTCTTGCCCTTGAGCTTGGCGAAGCCGCCTTCCTTGCCCGCGATGTAGCGGATGATCATCGACATGCCGTCCCAATAGGTGGCCGGCGGGTTGAAGACCCAGGGGAAGTCCTTGCCGACCGCCGAGGCCGACAGGCCGTAAGCCATCGACAGGATCGGGATCTTGTCGACCGCCGCCTTGGGGATCAACTGCAGCGTGATGCCGGTCGAAAACGGATTGACCACGGTCGGGTGCTTGTCCTTGATCGATTCCCAGCATTCCACGCCCTTCTTGGTGTCGTAACCGGTCTCGCATTCCTCGACGTCGAGCTTGACGCCGCCGATGCCGCCGTCACGCTCGTTCAGCATGGTGAGGTAGTCGTGCATGCCGTTGGCGATCGGGATGCCGGAGTTGGCGAACGGCCCGGTCCGGTAGGTGAACAGCGGCACGAAAATCTTATCCTGCGCCTGCGCCACGCCGGTGAGCGCTGCGGCTCCCAGCAATGCCGCGCAGGCCAATCCGACAAACAAGTGTCTTGCCTTCATTTCGTTCCTCCTTTGGTTCGCACCACTTGCGGCGCGTTTTTCTTGTCATCGTTCGCCGGCGTTCCATTGACGTCCGGCGATTTCACATCCGCAGCGTCGCCCGGCCACGGTCGGAAATTGGTTCCTCATCCCAGTTGCGCATGATCTTATCCGAAAATCGGTTCCCACTTTTCGGGATCATGCGCGATCCCGCCTCATCAATACGGAAACGGCCACACCCTCAGTTTCTGCTTGCCGACCTGCCAGAGCCGCGCGAGCCCGGCCGGCTCGGCGATCAGGAAGAAGATGATCAGCACGCCCGTGGTTATGTAAGTGATGTGCTCGACGGTGGCGGCGTGAATATGCAAGCCCAGCACTTCCGGCGCGAAACGCAGCACGATCGGCAAGATGAAGATCAGCGCCGCGCCGAGATAGGCGCCGAGCAGGCTGCCGAGCCCGCCGATGATGATCATGAACAGGATGGTGAAGCTCTGATTGATATTGAACACCGTCGGTTCGGCGCCGCCGTACCAGAGGAACACCATCAGCGCGCCGGCAACGCCGCAGTAGAACGACGACACCGCGAAAGCCAGAAGCTTGGTCGGCAACAACCGAATGCCCATCAGCTCGGCGGCGATGTCCATGTCGCGCACCGCCATCCAGCTCCGTCCGATACGGCCGTGCACCACGTTGGAGGCGGCCCAGGTCATCAGCACCAGGAAGCCGAGCACGATGTAATAGCGCGTCTCGGCGGTAGCGCGCGGCCCCGTCACGATGATGCCGAACAGCGTGCGCTGCGGCACCTCGATGGCGCCGGAAATATTGTAATTGTAGAGCCAGGAAACCCGGATGAAGCACCATTCCAGGAAGAACTGCGCGGCGAGCGTGGCGATCGCCAGATAAAAGCCCTTGATGCGCAGCGACGGCAGGCCGAACACGGTGCCGACCGCGGCCGCAAAGAAGCCCGAGCAAAGCACCCAGATCAGGATATTCACGTTGGGGAAGATCGAGGTGAGCTTGTAGCAGGCATAGGCGCCGACCCCCATGAAGGCGCCGGTACCGAGCGACAACAGGCCGGTATAGCCGGTCAGCAGATTGAGCCCGATCGCCGCCAGCGTGAAGATCATGAACGGGATCATCACCGCATTGGTCAGGAAGTCGTTGTTGGCGAACGGAAGCAGGATCGCGACGGCGAGAATGACGGCAAGACCGATGCGGTCCTGCAGAATCGGGAAGATCGCCTGGTCGCTGGCGTAATCGGTCTTGAACTGGCCGGCTTCGCGGTAAAGCATCGGCTATTTCTCCGTCATTCCGGGGCCGGCCGCAGGCCGGAACCCGGAATCCAGACAAGATTGCAGGATCTGCGAATTGCATCTGGATTTGGATTCCGGGTTCACTCGCATCGCTCGCGCCCCGGAATGACCTACGTTGTTGTTTCGCACGTTCATTTCTCAAATCCGCTCGATGATCTTCTCGCCGAACAGGCCTTGCGGCCGGAACAGCAGGAACACCAGCGCGATCACATAGGCGAACCAGGCGTCGGTACCGCCGCCCATCAGCGGGCCCCAATAAAACTCGAAGAGCTTCTCGCCGAGGCCGATGATCAGCCCGCCGACAATGGCGCCAGGAACCGAGGTGAAGCCGCCGAGGATCAAGACCGGCAGCGCCTTGAGCGCGATCACCTCGAGCGCAAAGGAGACGTCCGAACGCGCGCCCCAGAAGATGCCGGTGACCAGCGCCACAAGGCCGGCGGCGAACCAGACGATCACCCAGATCTGCTCGAGCGAGATGCCGACCGACAATGCCGCCTCGTGGCTGTCGGCGACCGCGCGCAGCGCACGCCCGATGCGGGTCTTGGAAAAGAACACGGCCAGCCCCGCCACCATGATGGAGGCCACGATGGCGGCGGCGATGTCGAGCTTCTGAAACTGCACCATGCCGCCGAGGGTGTGATAGGTGATGGCGCCTTTGGGAAGATAGAACGCGTCGGTCGGCATCACCTTGGGATCGCCGCCAAAGACATATTCGCCGAAACCGATCAGGACATAGGTGATGCCGAAAGTGGCCATGAACAGGATAATGTCGGGCTGGTTCACTAAGGGCCGCAGCACCGCCCGCTCGACCGTAAAGGCGAGAATAAACATCACGCCGATGGTGAGCGCGAGCGCAAGGAAGG
Organism: Pseudomonadota bacterium; assembly: GCA_021823875.1. GTDB lineage: Bacteria > Pseudomonadota > Alphaproteobacteria > Rhizobiales > Xanthobacteraceae > Pseudolabrys. The sequence goes on from JAKAMD010000011.1 coordinate 3,955, forward strand.
CATTGAGGCCGGCATCGTGCAGGCCGACCAGCGTGAGGGCGGCGAACACCACCATGATGCCTTGCGCGAAATTGAATACGCCGGAAGCCTTGAAGATCAGCACGAAGCCGAGCGCGATCAGCGCATAGAGCACGCCAGCGACCAGACCATCCCACAGCGTCTGCGCGAACAGGTCGGGTGCCTGCGCCATCTGCATGAAGGGGTCGATGAAGATCATGTAGAGCATATGCATGACATGATCCTCAATGCGCGACGCCGAGATAGGCGTCGATCACCGCCTGGTTGCTCTTGATTTCGTCCGGCGTGCCGTCGGCGATCTTTTCGCCATGGTCGAGCACCACCACGCGGTCAGACAGGTCCATCACCACGCCCATGTCGTGCTCGATCAATGCGATGGTCGTGCCGTAATGGTCGTTGACGTCGAGGATGAAGCGCGACATGTCCTCTTTTTCCTCGAGGTTCATGCCGGCCATCGGCTCGTCCAGCAGCAACAGCTCAGGCTCCATGGCGAGCGCACGGCCGAGTTCGACCCGCTTCTGCAGGCCGTAGGGCAAGCGGCCGACCGGAATGCGGCGGATTTCCTGGATCTTGAGGAAGTCGATGATCTCCTCGACGCGGGCGCGGTGCTCGACTTCCTCCTGCATGGCCGGGCCGTAGCGCAGCAATTGCCAGAAGAAGCTCTTGTTCATCTTGAGCGAGCGGCCGGCCATGATGTTGTCGAGCGCGGTCATGCCACGGAACAGTGCCACATTCTGGAAGGTGCGCGCGATGCCGCCGTCGGCCGCTTCGTAGGGGCGCATCTTCGGGCGGGTCTGGCCCTTGAAGGTGATGCGGCCTTCCTGCGGATGATAGAAGCCGTTGATGACATTGAGCATCGAGGTCTTGCCGGCGCCGTTCGGGCCGATGATGGCGCGGATTTCCCCTTTACGAATGTCGAAGGACACATCACTCACCGCCCGCACGCCGCCGAACGAGAGCGAGACGTTCTCGACCGCGAGCAGCACGTCGCCGGCAGCAACATCGGGCCCGTTGGTCGGCGCTCTCATGCGGCCTGCTCCATGGCACCCGCCGCCGGCTTGGTCTTCATGTCACGGATCTTCACGCGCGCCTTGATCACGCCCTTGCGGCCGTCCTCGAAGGTCACTTCGGTAGCGATGTCGGCTTCTGTGGAGCCGTCGTAGAGCGCGGTGATCAGCGGCGCATAACGTTCGGCGATGAAACCGCGGCGCACCTTCTGGGTGCGCGTCAGCTCGCCGTCGTCGGCGTCGAGCTCCTTGTGCAGGATGAGGAAGCGCTTGATCTGCGCGCCGGCCATCACCTTGTCCTTGGCGAGGTCGCGGTTCACCTCGGCCACATGCTTCTCGATCATGTCGTAGACTTGGCTGTGGCCGGCGAGCTCCTGATAGGAAGCGTAGACCACTTTGTTGCGCTCGGCCCAGCTTCCCACCGCGGTAAGATCGATATTGAGCATCACCGCGACGTAATCGCGCCCGTCGCCATAGGCCACCGCCTCGCGGATATTGGGGAAGAACTTGAGCTTGTTCTCGATGTATTTCGGCGGGAACAGGGTGCCGTCCGTGAGTTTGCCGACATCCTTGGCGCGGTCGATGATCTTCAGGTGCCCGGTTTTCTCGTCGAAGAAGCCGGCGTCGCCGGTCTTCACATAGCCGTCGGAAGTCAGCGCTTCTTGAGTCTTGGCCTCGTCGTGGAAATAGCCGGTGAACATGCCCGGCGACTTGAACTGCACCTCGCCGTTCTCGGCGATGCGCAGGTCGACATGCGGACAGGGCGGCCCGACCGTATCGGAATGGATCTGGCCGTCCGGCTGGGCGGTGAGATAGAGGAAGGCCTCGGTCTGGCCGTAGAGCTGCTTCAGGTTGAGGCCGATCGACCGATAGAAGGCGAACAGGTCGGGCCCGATCGCCTCGCCCGCGGTATAGGCGGTGCGCACGCGCGAGAAGCCGAGCACATTCTTGAGCGGCCCGTAGACCAACACATCGCCAATTGCGTAGAGCAACCGGCCAGTGAACGGCACCGGCTGCTTGTTCAGGATACGCTCGCCGTATTTGCGCGCCACGCCGATGAAAAAGTGGAACATCTTGCGCTTGAGAAAACCGGCATCTTCCATGCGGATCATCACGCGCGTCAGCAGCAGTTCGAGCGTGCGCGGCGGCGCGAAATAGAAGGTGGGGCCGATCTCGCGCAAGTCGGCCATCGCCGTATCGGTGTTCTCCGGACAGGCGATGCAGAAGCCGGCGACCAGACCTTGCGCATAGTTGAGATAATGATCGCCGACCCAGGCGAGCGGCAGATAGGCGAGCGAGACGTCGTTTTCGTTCAGGTGATCGAAGGCGACCGTGTCGGCGGCAGCGGCGATCGAACGCTCGCCGGTCAGCACCACGCCCTTGGACTGGCCGGTGGTGCCCGAAGTGTAGAGGATGATGGAAGGATCGGAGCCCTGGCCGACCGCAATCTCGGTATCGAGCCATTTGCCGACGGCCGGATCGTCGGCCAATGCCTTGCGCCCGTCAGCGATCACCTCGTCGATCGCGCGCAGATGGCTGTGGTCGTAATCGCGAAGCCCGCGCCGTTCGTCGTAGACCATCTGCTCCAGCTTGGGCAGACGCTCCATCACCGACATGATCTTGTCGACCTGCTCCTGGTCCTCGACCGCCGCGAAACGCACTTCCGCATGCGAGAGCACAAAGGCCAGTTCCTCGGCCACGGCATCGGCATAGACCGGCACCGGAATGGCGCCGATCATCTGCGCCGCCATGACCGACCAATAGAGCTTGGGCCGGTTGGCCCCTACGATGGCAATGGTCTCGCCGCGCTTGAGGCCGAGCCGGTGCAAGCCGACCGCATAGGCGCGCACGATCTCGAGCTGCTCGCGCCAGGTCCAGGTCTGCCAGATGCCGAGATCCTTATGCCGCATGGCCGGCCGCGAGCCGAACAATTCAGCATTACGGATCAATAGCTTCGGAAACGTATCCGCTTGCGCGGCGGCATTCGTCGCCACGTCCAATTCCTCCCATTGGTCACCGCGTGTTGACCACGCATTATCCTTAGGTCCGACGGCATCCCCACGCCGCCGAACTCCCTCTTGGTCTCTTGTTTATAGCAGTTTGCCGGGAAAACATCTTTTGGCAAACCATTCACTTGACAGACGAACGGGCAGCCTGTTCGCTAGCGTTGCCCCGGTCCGAGTGCGGCCTGAACGCCGCCGCGTCTTCCGCGCCTAATCGCCAAAACGGGCCAAAGCTTCCAAATTCACCACCGTAATACCGCTGCGCTCGAGCCGCAGCAGGCCGCGCTCTTCGAGCTCATTCAGGCTCTTGTTGGCGATCGGGCGCGACACGCCGGACAAGAGGCCGATCTCCTCTTGCGAGATTTCCAGATGGCGCTCACGGTCGTGGTAGAGCGTTGGATTGAACAGCCAGGCGATATTGCGGGCGACGCGCGCGGGCGCGTCGAGCATGCGGTCGTATTCGACCAACGCGATGAACTGGCCGAGCCGCTCGTTGAACTGGCGAATCAGGAAACGGTTGAAGGCGACGCTGTTCTCGAACAGCCATAGGAAGGTCGCACGATCCATCAGAGCGATACGCGTGTCGCGCAGGGTCACCAGATCGTATTGGCGTGTTTCGTTTTTCAGGACGGTCCCTTCCCCGAACCAGCCGCCGGCGCGGATGCCCGCCAAACTTACCGCCTTGCCCGAACGCGACACCGTGCTGAGCTTGATCAGGCCGGACACCACACCGGTCCAGGAATCGAGCCGGTCACCGCGATGACAGATGAAGGCACCCTTGTCATAGGCCTTTTCGACAATGCCGCGGCGGGCCTGCTCCAATTCCCGATCACTCAGGTCGGCCGACCAGAAGGCGATCTGTCGCAGGCGCTCAAGGGTGATCAAGGACCGGCTCCGACCCAGAGAAGGCGGCTACTATGACCCGTCTGCCGCAGGCTGCTCAAGAACAACGCGGCGGCACCGCCGGCGCTCGTCAAAAGCCGCGATTCTGCAAGACCTTAGCCGGTCACTCCGCCGCCTTCAGGAACGGCTGGCCGCCGCTGCGGAACTGCTCGCGCAAATTCGCCTCTTCCGCCTTGGCGACGTCGAGATGGCGCTCCTTGACCGAGCCGTAACCGCGGATTTTTTCCGGCAGCGCCGCCAGCGCCACCGCGGTTTGATGGTTGTCCGGCGTCAGCCCGGCCGCGATCGTCTCAAGCAAGGCCCGGTAATCCGCGATCAGCTTGCGCTCCATGCGCCGCTCGTCGCTGTAGCCGAATGGATCGAGCGGCGTGCCGCGCAGGAACTTGAACGTCTTCAGCACCGCGAAGAGTTTCAGGATCCACGGCCCGAACGACATCTTCTTCGGCTCGCCGGTCGCCGGATTGCGTTTCGCCAGAATGGGCGGCGCCAGCAGAAATTCGAAACGCAGATCGCCGTCGAATTGCGCCTTCACCCGCTCGACGAAACCGGTGTCGCTGTAAAGCCGCGCCACCTCGTATTCGTCCTTGTAGGCCATCAGCTTGAACAGGTAGCGAGCCACCGCTTCGGCGAGCGCGGATTGGCCGGGCACCTTCTCGGTCTCGACCGCGCGCATTTTCTCGACCAAGGCGCGATAGCGGCGGGCGTAGCGCTTGCTCTGATAAGAAGAGAGGAAGGCGACGCGGCGCTCGACCGACTCGCCAAAGGATTGCGACAGCGTCAACGCATCGTGGGTTTGCTGCTCCGCAGGCACCAGCGATTCTACCAGCTCCGGCGCGACCGCCGCACGCCGACCGTAGCGGAACGCGGCGACATTCATCGCCACGGCCTCGCCGTTCAGCTCGATCGCCTGCTCGACCGCCTCGGCCGACAGCGGCAGCGCGCCGAGCTGATAGGCGTAGCCGAGCATGAACATGTTGGCGCCGATCGACTGACCGAGCAAAGCGTTGGCGAGCCGGCTGGCATTGATGAAATGGCTGCGATCGCGGCCGGCATGATCGGTGATGGCACGCTTCAGCCGCTCGGTCGGCAGCGAGAAGTCGGCATTGCGGGTGAAGTTGCCGGGCATGAATTCGGCGGTATTGACCAGGACCCGGCTGTTGCCCGGCTTGATGGCGGTCAGCACCTTCTTGCTGCCGAGCTCGACGAGATCGCCGCTGAGCACCAGATCGGCGCCGCCGGCCGCGACGCGGATGGCATGGATGTCGTCGGGCGTATTGGCGATGCGGATATGGCTGAACACCGCGCCGTTCTTCTGCGCCAGGCCCGCCATGTCGATGACGCCGACGCCCTTGCCTTCCAGATGCGCGGCCATGGCGATGACGGCGCCGATGGTGACGATGCCGGTGCCGCCGACGCCGGTGACGATGATGCCGTAGGGATGATTGGTGAGCGGCAGGCTGGGCGCCGGCAGCGCCGGCCAGTCGGCGGGCTCGGCGACGCTCTCGCCTTTCTTGAGCTGGGCACCGTGCACCACGACGAAGGACGGGCAGAAGCCCTTGACGCAGGAATAATCCTTGTTGCAGCTCGACTGATCGATGGTGCGCTTGCGGCCCCATTCGGTCTCCAGCGGCTGCACCGAGACGCAATTCGATTTGATGCCGCAGTCGCCACAGCCCTCGCACACGAGGTCGTTGATCACCACGCGCTTGAGCGGATCGGGGAAGGCGCCGCGCTTGCGGCGCCGGCGCTTCTCGGCGGCGCAGGTCTGGTCATAGATCAGCACGCTGACGCCGGGCACGGTAGCGAGCTCGCGTTGAACGGCGTCGAGTTCGTCGCGGTGGTGTACGGTCAGGCCGCGCGGCCAGTCGGTGTCCTTGGGATATTTGAACGGCTCGTCGGTGACCACGACGACGCGCTTGGCGCCTTCGGCGGCAACCTGGCGAGCGATCTGCGGCACGGTGAGGCCGCCGTCATTGGCCTGGCCTCCGGTCATCGCCACCGCGTCGTTGAACAGGATTTTGTAAGTCATGTTCACGCCGGAGGCGATCGCGGCACGGACTGCCAGATAGCCGGAGTGATTGTAGGTGCCGTCGCCCAGGTTCTGGAACACATGCGGGCGCTGCGAGAACGGCGCCTCGCCGATCCAGTTGGCGCCCTCGCCACCCATCTGGGTGTAGCCGAGCGTCTTGCGGTCCATCCACTGCGCCATGTAGTGGCAGCCGATGCCGGCATAGGCGCGGCTGCCTTCCGGCACGCGCGTGGACGTATTGTGCGGGCAGCCGGAACAGAAATAGGGAATGCGCTGGGCGACGTCGGTGGTTTCCACCAGCGCGCGCTGCGCCGATTTCAGCCGCGCCACATTGGCGGCGAGTTCGTCGTTGGGCGCAACGCGCAGCAGCCGCTCGCCGATGCAAATAGCGACGTCATTGGGATCGAGCGCGCCCTTCACCGGGAACAGCCAATTGCCCTGCTCGTCTTTCTTGCCAATGCAGACCGGTTGATTGGCGGTGCCGTAAAGCTCTTCGCGCACCTGCACTTCGATCAGCGAGCGCTTCTCCTCGACCACAATGATGAGATCGAGGCCAGCGGCGAATTCGGCAAGCTCCGCGCGCGAAATCGGCCAGGGGCAGCCGATCTTGAACAGGCGCAGGCCGACATTGTTACACTTGATCTCGTCGAGTCCAAGTTCGTCGAGCGCCTGACGCACGTCGAGATAGGCCTTGCCGGTGGTGATGACACCGATCTTCGGTTCGCGCCCGCCGGAGGTGATGATCTTGTTGAGCTTGTTGGCGCGCAGGAAGGCCAGCATGGCGTCGCGCTTGAAGTCGTGCAGGCGCGCTTCCTGGCCGAGGATGGTGTCGACCAGGCGGACATTGAGCCCGCCCTCCGGCATCACGAAATCGCTCGGCGCGACGATCTGCAGACGGTCGACGCCGCCGTCGACCACGCCGGTCGACTCCACAGTCTCATGCATGCATTTGAGCGCGGTCCAGGTGCCGGTGAAGCGCGACATGGCCCAGCCATAGAGCGCGTAGTCGATGATCTCCTGCACCCCGGCCGGATTGAGGATCGGCATCATCACGTCGACGAAATGGAATTCGGACTGGTGCGCGGTGGTGGAGGATTCGGCGGTGTGGTCGTCGCCCATCAGCGCGATGACGCCGCCGTTCTTGGCGGTGCCGGCGAGATTGGCGTGGCGGAACACGTCGCCGGAACGGTCGACACCCGGGCCCTTGCCGTACCACATGCCGAACACGCCATCGAACTTGCCTTCGCCGCGCAGCTCGGCCTGCTGCGTGCCCCACAAGGCGGTGGCGGCCAGTTCCTCATTGATGCCGGGCTGGAACTTGATGTCGGCGGCGGTGAGTTGGCGGCCGGCGCGCACCATCTGCTGGTCGAGGCCGCCCAAGGGCGAGCCGCGATAGCCGGTGACAAAGCCCGCGGTGTTAAGGCCGGCGCGGCGGTCGCGCTCCTTCTGCATCAGCAGCGCGCGCACCAGCGCGTGATAGCCGGTCACCAGCACGCGATCCTGCGCGATATCGTATTTGTCGTCGAGGCTGACGGATCGAAGCGTCATGCGTGGCCTTCTGGCGCCCCTTGGCGGGGCAGAGTAACAGCCGGCGAAGACCTATCATATAGGGCAGAGCGGCGGGCGGCGGAAGCGAATAAATCCTGTTGATTCAAGTGGATCGCTTCGTTTCACACAGGCCCCGGGTGCGGCAATGAAGTTGCTGCGTGCAGGCTTCGCACGCATTTTGACGCAACGCAGCAGAAAGCATGGGCCGCGGCATGCGCTGGTCAAACCCGGCGCGGCCTGTAAAGTCTGGCGCCGCCGGAATCGCTCAATGTTGCAATCCCCCTTTCATTCGGTCGAGAGCAAGGCCTCCTGGGTCGTGGCGTGGGTGGCGCTGTTCGCCATGATGATGTCGTTCGGCTCGGCCTGGGTCACCGCGGTGGCGCTCAAGGACATCGCCGCCGAGGTGGGCGGCGCGCGCTCGATTCCGGCGCTGGCGAGCTCCCTCGCCTGGCTCGGTTCCGGCACCGGCGGCATCCTGATGGGCCAGATCGCCGACCGCGTCGGTACGCGCTGGACGGTGATCGGTGGTGCGCTGTCGATCGCGCTCGGGCTGTCGATCTCGACTTTCGGGCCACCCTGGCCGCTGTGGATCGGACACGGGCTGTTCATCGGCCTGCTCGGGATCGGCGGCATCAATGCGCCGCTCTACATTTATGTCAGCCGCTGGTTCGACCGGCGGCGCGGCTCGGCGCTGGCGCTGATCTCCAGCGGCACCTATCTCGCCGGCGCGCTGTGGCCGCCGGTCTTCGCACACGCCATCGCCGTCATGGGCTGGCGCGAGACCATGCTGTGGTACGCGCTGGCCGAAGCGGTGGTGATCGTGCCGCTCGCCGCCATCTTTTTCCACCATCCGCCCGAACTGATCGAACCGGCGGCGGCGAATGCAAGCGCCGAAGACCGCCGCGTGCTCGGCTGGCCGCGCAATCTGGTGTTCGCCATGATGTGCTGCGCGTCGGTGCTGTGTTGCGTGCCGATGGCCATGCCACAGCAGCATCTGGTCGCTTTCTGCAGCGATCTCGGCTTCTCCCGTTCGGTCGGCGCGCTGATGCTGTCGGTGCTGCTCGGCACCGCTTTCGTGAGCCGGCAGATCTGGGGCGCCATCTCCGACCGCATCGGCGGCCTCACCACCGTGCTGATCGGTTCGGCCTGGCAATGCTCGGCCATGATCGCCTTTCTGCTGACGCAGGACGAGGTCGGACTGTTCACGGTGGCCGGCGCCTTCGGACTCGGCTTCTCCGGCATCATCCCGGCCTACGTGCTGGCGCTGCGCGAGCTGTTCCCGGCCACGGAAGCCTCATGGCGGATTCCGACGCTGCTGATGTGCACCGCCATCGGCATGGCCACCGGCGGCGCGCTCGCCGGCGCGCTCTACGACCACTTCGGCTATTACGCGCCGGCCTTCGCCGCCGGCATCGGCTCCAACATCTTGAACTTGATGGTGGTCGGCACGCTGGTGCTGCGCCAGCGCTGGCAAGCGGCGTTCGTTTAGCCAGCATTTCTCTTGCGCATGATCTTGTCCGAAAACCGGTTCCCACTTTTCGGGATCATGCGCTTACCGGCCGGATCAGCCAGACGCCGAGCAGAATGCCGAGTGCGATGATCCCCGGAACGAGCGCGATCCCGGTACCGGCGGCAACCAACGCAAAGGTGCCGGCCCAGGCGATCGAGGAAAACGCCTCGGCGAAAGTGGCGATGCGCGAGGAGACCTGGCGGCGGCGGAACTGGCTGCGCTTGGCCTGCACGCGGAACATGAGCTGGATCGCGGTCGCCGCGGCGGCGGCAACCAAAATGCCGATGCCCGCCACCAGCGCCGCCCGCGACGAGGCGAAAGCCAGCGCGCCGACCAGCGGCGCGAAAATCAGCGCGATCGCGCCCATCACCGCTTCGACCTTGGCCCAGAGAATACGGCGGGCGCTGATCGGGGCGCTGGCGACCAGATCGGGCGCGTCCTCGCCGCAGATCGACAGCCAGGCCAGTCCGCCACCGAGTTGGCCGGCCGCCATCACCATCACCGGCACCAGCACCACCAACGCGCCGGTGCCGCTGTGGAAGCTGCGCCACAACAGCACCGCCGGCGGCAACAGATAGAGGATCTGCATCAGCGTCTGCGACATCAGCCAGGGATCGCGGATGAGCAGCGTCCATTCTTTTTTGCGCAGCACGCGCGCCGGCGCGCCGCGGCGGAAACCCTTCGACCAGCGGCGCTGGCGCACCGAGGTTTGCGCGACGCCGGCAGCGGCGATCACGTGGTCGCCGAAGCGCACCGAGAAAATCGCGATTGCCGCGCCGAGCAGCGCCAGGCTGACGACCACGACTGCGATCAGCGCGAGCGGATCGCCGAGCGCGGCGCGCGCCGGCAGCCACAGCACATTGCCGGGTTCGGGCGCGCGCGTGACCAGCCAGTGCGATTGCAAGAGCGCGGTGCGCGACAGGCTGCCATAGGACAAGATGGCCGCGATCTGCAGGCCGATGACGAAGGCGGCGCCGATCACCGCCGCCACGATCTGCGCCACGAAACGGGTGCGCCGCGCGCCGATCAGGCGGAACAGCGCGACGGTGAGCGCGACCGCCAGTGCCGCCGCCATCAGGCCCATGGCGGCGACCACCGCATAGGCGGCCAGCCAATGCGCGCCGCCGAGAAACGCCAGCATATTGATGAAGGGCGCCGCCAGCAGCATGGCCAGCGCGGCCACCGCCAGTGCAATGCGCGCGATGCGCACCGAGAAGACTTTGCGCGGCGAGACCGGCGAGGTGAGGATCAGATCAAGGTCGGAGCGCGAGTAGAAGGCGCGTGTCACCGACTCCATCGCCTGCGACAACAACAGCGACCACGACAACAGCAGGGTGCCGGTGATCACGACCAGGGTCGGCTTGTCGGGCATCATGCCGGTCTTGGCGTAGCGCGCGACCATCGACCAGGCCATCAGGTGCATGAGCACGCCGAAGATCACAAGCGCGATGGCGACGGTGCGCCCGCGCCGGCGATGGCCGGCGGTCATCAGTGCCAGCCAGTCGCGCCAGCCGAGCCTGAGCTCGTGGCCGGCGAGCCAGACCAGGGTGTCGGGACGGCTCATACCGGCACGAACCAAATTTTCTTGTCATTCCGGAACGCGCCAGAGGCGCGGACCCGGAATCCATACTCCGCAGCGCTGCGGGTTATGGATTCCGGGTTCGTCCGCCTCCGCCCAGCGGGCTGCGGCGGACGCCCCGGAATGACGGGTTGATTTATCGGGAGACAGCTCACGCGGCCCTCGCCTCTTCGGCAACGAGCGTGAGGAAAGTTTCCTCCAGCGTGGCGGCGGTGGCGCCGGTCTTGTGGCGCAATTCGTCGAGCGTGCCTTCGGCGATCAACCGGCCGCCGGCGATCACGCCGATGCGGTCGGCCATGCGCTCGGCGACTTCCAGAATATGCGTCGTCATGATCACGGTGCCGCCGGCATTAACGCGCTCGCGCAGCACATTCTTGACCTGACGGGCGGAGCCGGCATCGAGTCCGGTCAAAGGCTCGTCGAGGATGATCAGCTTCGGGTCGTGCACCAGCGCGCCGGCCAGCGCCACCTTCTGCCGCATGCCCTTGGAGAAGCCCTCGCAGCGCTCATGCGCATTCGGAGCAAGACCGAGCCAATCGAGCAGTTCATGCGCGCGCGCTTCAGCGGTGCGCGCGTCGATGCGCCAGAGCCCGGCGACGAATTCGAGATATTCGTAAGGTGTCAGCTTGTCGTAGATCATCGGCTCGTCGGAGAGCCAGGCGGTGATCTGCTTGGCGGCGACCGGATCGGCCAGCGCATCCATGCCATCGACGCGAATCAGGCCGGCATCGGGCCGCAGCAGGCCGACCACCATGCGCAGCGTCGTGGTCTTGCCGGCGCCGTTGGGACCGACCAGCGCGTAGAACTCGCCGCCATAGATGGTGAGATCGAGCGCCTCGACCGCCGGCCGGTCGAAGCTCTTGCTCAGCCCGCGCAATGCGAGCGCAACGGGACGCGGGGTTGGGATCATGACGCCTGCCGCTGTGGATGGCTTGCCCTTAGCTCTACAGGCCAAGTCCTTGCGGCGGCGTAAATCGAAGAGTTACAGCGTTCGCGTTAAGCTTTCGGAGCGGTTAACCAATCGCCACACACTCCGTCACCCTCTCCCCTTGTGGGAGAGGGAAACGAATTCGTCTCAAACACTTAAGCTTTCGGCACCAGCTTGAACATCGCCTCGCCGTAAAGTCCGCGTGCCTCCGCAAGAAGCGGTTGCACAGCGTCGACGAAGGCAGCGTGTTCACCGGCGGTCAGTTCGACGATCTCACAGCCGGCGTCCTCGATGATCCTGCGCGACTGCGCGTGCTCCTCTTCCGCCAGCCTGCGCTGGAAGGCGACCGCCTCCGTGATCGCCTCACGCATGGCCTCCTGCAAATCCGCGGGCCAGCTGTCGAAGGCCGTGCGATACAGGAAGATCGGCCGCGAAATGTAGAAGTGCGAGGTCAGCGTGTGGAACTTGTGAAAATTATGCACGCCATAGGTGACAGTGTTGGCGAGCGGATTTTCCTGCGCGTCGAGCGTACCGGCCTTGATCATGGCGATGGCTTCGGTGAGATCCATGCGCATGGCCACCGCGCCGAGCAGTTCGAAGGTGCGCTTCTGCACGTCGCTCGGCAGCACGCGAATTTTCATGCCCTTCATGTCGGCCGACGCATGGATCGGGCGCAGCCGGTTGGAGATGTGGCGGAAGCCGTTCTCGAACCAGCCGAGGATGCGGAAATTAGTGGCCGCTTCGGTCTTGGCGGCGAGCAGCGCGCCGAGATCGCCGTCCATGGCGGCACGCGCTTGCGCGTTATTGGCGAACAGAAACGGCAGATCGACGAAGCTGAGCTCCGGCACGCGGTCGGTCAGATAGCTCGACGACTGATAGCCGAGCGTGAGCAGGCCGTTCTCGACCAGCCACAAAATGTCCTCGGCCTTGTAGCCGAGATCCATGATGTTCCAGACATACTTGATGTCGATGCGGTCACCGAACTGGGCGGATAATTTGTCGCCGATGAATTTCAGCGCCTTGCTGAAACCGGTCGATGGCGGTCCGTACCCGCCCATACGGATTTGAATCGGTGTGCTCATGGTCCCTCGCCCGCAATGCGCTTTCTATAGTGCGCGCCGGCGATCTGGCCAAGCGGGCATCCTATGATAGGATCGAAACAAAGAGTCATGGGAGAACACCAATGAGCACACCCGCCAAGGTGGCCAGCATTTCACAAGGTAAAATCTCGGATGCCGAGTGGGAGGCGCGGATCGATCTGGCCGCGGTTTATCGGTTGATCGCCCATTACGGCTGGGACGACGTCATCTATAACCATTCGTCCATGCGGGTGCCGGGCGAGCCGCGTCATTTCCTGATGAAACGGCATGAACTGCTCTACACCGAGGTGACCGCCTCCAACCTGGTGAAGGTCTCCATGGACGAGGACCTCGACGAAAAGGCCGGCGTCAACCGGCCCGGCTTCACGCTGCACGGCGGCGTGCTGAAGGCGCGGCCGGACGTCAATTGCGCCGTCCATGTGCACACGGCGACGGGCATGGCGATCGCCGGCCTCAAAAGCGGCTTGCGTATGCTGTCGCAGCAGGCAATCCGCTTCCATCAGCGCATCGGCTATCACGCCTATGAGGGCATCACCGAGGATTTCGGCGAGCGCGAGCGCATCAACCGCGATCTCGGCGACAACCGCGCCATGATCATGCACAATCACGGCCTGCTCACGGTCGGCAGGAGCGCGCGCGAGGCCTTCGTGCTGATGCATTATCTGATGGAAGCGGCGGAGATCCAGTTGCGGCTGGAAGCGACCGGCTCGGAATTGTTTGAGATCCCGCCCGAGATTTGCGCCAAGACGAGGGCGCAATATGAAAAGCACGACGCCGGACGCGGCTCGGCCGATTGGGCGGCCTATCTGCGCAAGCTGGACCAGATCGATCGCAGCTATCGCAGCTGACCTTCCTCTCACCTTTTTTGAGGCAGCGGATTCGATTGCAGCGTGTCGGCAACTGAAGTGGTTGCACGGGCGCGTCATGGGTCTATTCTTGGCCAAAAATAAGCGGGAGGGGAACCATGGCAGATTCACAGAAATCCTTTTGGGTTGGCGCCGCGTTTGTCGTCGTCATCGCAATTACCGGCGTCACATTGTGGGAAGTAGTGGCGCCCGATACCGACGTCGCCGGACAACTGGCTGCGCTCAACAGCAAGATCGACGCCACCAATGTGGCGCTGGAAAAGGTGCGGGCGGCCTCGGCCGTCAACGACAAGCTCAGCGAACTCGACGCTCAGATCACCAAGACCAATGCGGCGCTGGCCGACCTCACCAAGTCCATCCCGCAGAATAATGTCGGCAGCAGGATCGATGCTCTCTCCGCCAGTCTGAAGACCGTCGACGCCACGCTGGCCGCAATCAAGCAGAGCAACTCCACGCAGATCGCCGCGCTGGGCTCCAAGATCCAGAGTCTCAATGACGGTATCGCCGCCCTGCAAAAGGCGGGAGTCGGCGCCGCGCCCGATAAGACGGCCGCGCTGGAAACAAAGCTGGCCGAAGAGGTCGCCAAGCTGCAAGCCGCGGCCAAGACCGCAGCCGAGCCGAAGCCCTCCGACGTCGTGGTGGTCTATCTGCACATGCCCAACGAGGCGCAAATGCCGAAGGCGGTCGCCACCGTGTCGCCGCTGACTGTGCAGTTCGCCCATATCGGCAGCACCCAAGCCGATGGCCAAGCTCAAGTGATCATCGACAAGGTCAGGCAGATCATCAAGGGCCGCAAGGACTGCACGATCTCGGTGGCGGGCTTCGCCGACACGTTGGGCAACGACAGTGTCAACCTGGACATCTCGAAGAAACGCGCGCGTGCGGTGGCGGCGAAATTACAGGCAGCCTTCGCAGGCAGCGGCGTGCAAATCAACGAAGCAGCCTGGGGCGAGCGGCGGCTGAGGGACTGGACGCCGGACCGGACACCCAGCCTGGCCAACCGCCGGGTCGACGTGGCGGTGACCTGCAAGCAGTAGCGCCGCGAAGCAGAGGTTCGCGGCAAACATCCCTCCCCTTTAGGGGGAGGGATCGTGAAGCTCACCCCCAGCGCCAGAAGTCGCGGCCCTCTTCGCGCATGAAGCGCGACAGCACCATCTTGTGCACCTCGGACGCGCCGTCGACCAGGCGCGCCGCCCGGGCGGCGCGATAGATCCATTCCAGGATGGTGTCCTTGGAATAGCCGCGCGCGCCGTTGACCTGGATCGCCACGTCGGCGGCCTGGTGCAGCGTGTCGGCCACCTGGATCTTGGCCATGGAGATTTCCTTGCGCGCGCGCGAACCCTGATCGAGCTTCCAGGCCGCGTGCATGGTAAGCAGGCGGCCGATCTGAATCTGGTGCGCGACCTCGCCGAGCTTGACCTGCACGTTCTCGCGCTCGGCGAGCTTGCTGCCGAAGGCCTCGCGGCGGCCGACATATTCCTGCGCGATCTCCATGCAGCGCTTGGCCCAGCCGAGCCAGCGCATGCAATGGGTCAGCCGCGCCGGCCCGAGCCTGATCTGGGTCACCCGCAGGCCGTCTCCTTCGTTGAGCAGCACGTTCTCGGCCGGAATTTCCAGCCCGTCATATTCGATTTCGCAATGACCGCCGTGTTCCTCCGGCCCCATGATCGGGATGCGGCGCGCGATGCGCCAGCCCGGCTGGTCCTTGTGATAGAGGAAGCCGGTGAGTCCGCGGCGCGGCTCGTCCGAAGTGCGCGCGATCAGGATGAAATGGGCGGCACCGTCGGCGCCGGTGATGAACCATTTGCGTCCACGCACGATGTAGCGGTCGCCCTTCTTCTCGGCGCGCGTCAGCATCATGCCGGGATCGGAACCCGAGCCCGGATGCGGCTCGGTCATGGCGAAGGCCGAGCGCACCTTGCCTTCGACCAGCGGACGCAGGAACCATTCCTTTTGCGCCGGCGTGCCGGCGCGGGCGAGCAGGTTCATGTTGCCGTCGTCGGGCGCCATGCAGTTGATGGCGAGCGGGCCGAAGACCGACCGCGCCGCCTCCTCATAGACCGCCGCCCAGGCGATGATCGGAAGCTGCATGCCGCCGAATTCTCGCGGCGACTGCGGTGCCCATAAGCCCGCCTTCCTGGCTTTCGCGCGCACCGGCGCGAGGCGCTCGGGCGGGATGTTCTCGTAGTCCGAGAAGTTCTCCGGGTCGGACTCGAGAGGCAGCACATGCTCCTCGATGAAGGCGCGCACGCGCAGGCGGAGGTCCTCGTGTTCGGGGGAAAGCGTGAAGTCCATGGCGGGCTCTTCCGGCTATTGCGCCGCTCAATCAACACCGGTGGCGTTCAATGGGCGCGTTATCTTCGGCATTTAGCACAGGAGACACCGCCGCTGGGGCGCCATTCCGCACTTTGCCTCTATACAACCATTGCATGGCTTTGATATACAATACTACTATTGCGAGCGTTTGCCGGCAGATTTCACGGCAACTCAATAAACGGGAGGGCGATATGAGGACGTCAATCATCTTGGCAATCGGCATCGGCATCGTGGCGCTGGCAACCGGACCGGCGCAGGCCCAGGCGAAGGATCCGGAAGGCGTCAATCCCACTCATTTCCTTTGTTACCGGGTATCACCGGTCTCGAAACTCAAGCCGACGTCGGTGAAGCTGCAAGACCAATTCGGAGCATCGGGTAGTAGGCTTGGTAATCCGGTCATGCTCTGCACGCCGGTGTCGAAGAATGGCGAACCGGTCAAGGACAAGCGAACCCACCTCACCTGCTATACGGTTGCGCCCAAGAAAGTCGGCAAACGGGTGGTGGTCGTGCATCAGCTCGGCAAGCAGGAGCTCACCGTGGTCAGTTCCTACATGCTGTGCCTGCCCTCGCTCAAGGAAGTACTCAAGTAGGAATCGCGTTGCGGCCGGCGACGGCGCCCGCTCAGCCCTTGATCTGGATCACCTGCCCGCCATCGACCAGGATGGTGGCGCCGGTCATGTAACTGCCGGCGTCGGAGGCAAGCAGCAGCAATGCACCATCGAGGTCGCCCGGATTACCGAAGCGGCCCATGGGAATCTCGCGCTTGATGGCGGCGCCTGCCTCGCTCATCAAGTAGGCGTCGTTGATCTCGGTGACGAACCAGCCGGGCGCGATGGCGTTGACGCGCACGCCCTTGAAGGCGAGCTCCAGCGCCAGCGCCTTGGTGGTCTGCACCACGGCGGCCTTGGCGACGGCGTAAGCCGCGGTACCCTTGGCGGCGCCGAAGCCGAGCACCGACGAGATGTTGATGATCGAGCCCTTCTTCTGCGCCGCCAGCATCCGGCGCGCGGCCTCCTGCGCGTTATGGAAGACCGCGTCGAGATCGACGCTCAGCACCTTGCGCCATTCCTCCGGGGTGACTTCGATGGCGCGGCTCGGTGTTTGCGCGATGCCGGCATTGTTGACCAGGACGGTGACGGTGCCGAAGGCCTTCTCCGCTGCATCGAAAGCGCGCGCCATGGCGGCGCGGTCGGTGACGTCTGCCTCGATGGCAACGGCTCTGCTGCCGGCGGCTTCGATTTCATCTTTCAAAGTTTTCAGCCGCTCGGCCCGCCGCGCTACCAGCGCCACCGCCGCGCCGTTATCGGCAAGCGCCTTGGCGAACTGAATCCCGAGACCGCTGGAGGCGCCGGTCACCAGCGCCACGCGGCCCTTCAGGCTGAACATTTCGGCGGCTTTCATGCGGGACCTCTCTATCCCTCCCCCAACGGGGGAGGGTGACCGGCGAAGCCGGCCGGGTGGGGGAACGACGCGTCAACTCTTCGTCGATTACATGCAGTACGCCACTCAGATTCTGATCGACCTCATTATTCCAAAACCGAAACACCTTGTAACCTTGCCCTATGAAATGATTATCGCGCCTGTTATCGCGAGCGGCATCCGCATCCAAATTATGTTGCCCACCATCAATCTCAATAATGAGTCGCTCGCGCAGGCAAACGAAATCGAGGATATGTCCATCGCGCGGCGCCTGTCGACGAAAGTGATAACCGTGCTTTCTCCAGGAACGAAGATGAGCCCACAACTTCACTTCCTGTGGCGTCATCGATTTGCGCAACTGGCGGGCGCGGACGTTTGCCATGACCTAACCCCACCCGGCTGGCCTTCGGCCAGCCACCCTCCCCTTTCAGGGGAGGGATTAAGAAATATCACCGCCCATAAAGCGCATGCGGCAGCGCGGTCGCAAACCCCGGCAGGAACCACAGCACGAGCAGCGCCGCGAGCTGGATCAGCACAAACGGAATGATACCGACGTAAATATGCCAGGTGGTGACTTCCGGCGGCGCCACGCCGCGCAGATAGAACAATGTCGGACCGAGCGGCGGGTGCATGTAGGAGGTCTGCAAGTTCACCGCCATCATGATGCCGAGCCAGACCGGATCGACGCCCGGCATCTTCAACAGCGCCGGCGCCACGATCGGCACCACCACGAAAATGATCTCGAAGGCATCCATCACGAAGCCGAGCAGGAACATCGCCAACATCACCGCGAGCAGCGCGCCGTCGACCCCGCCCGGCAGATGGGTCAAGGCCTGATGCACCATGGCGTCGCCGCCGAGCGCGCGGAACACCAGGCTGAACAGCGTGGCGCCGATCAGGATGAGGAAGATCATGGCGGTGATCTGCGTGGTCTTGTCGACCACTGGCCTGAGCACGGTGTGCAGCGACGTCTTGCGCGCGGCAAGCAGGATGGCGCCAACCGCGCCGACCGACGCCGCTTCGGTCGGCGTCGCCACGCCGAACAGGATCGAGCCGAGCACCGCTGCGATCAGCACGACCGGTGCCAGCAGCGCTTCGATCAGACTGCCCGACGGCAGATCGTCGGCGACAATGGCCGGGCAACTCTGCGGCCGCCATAGCGCCATGGCGACGAGATAAACGAGATAGAGGACGACCAGCAGCAGGCCGGGCATCACCGCGCCGGCAAATAGGTCACTGACCGAGACTGCATTAGGCGCGAAA
>JAKAMD010000284.1 GCA_021823875.1 Pseudomonadota bacterium
CCAAACGCAAGAGAGCTTGGACATAGACCGGACGCGCCGGCTCGCGCTCGAACGGGCGTTCGAGATCGTCTGCGAGGCTTCACGTTACGTTCCTGCGGATGTGAAGGCGCAAGAGACGGCAATCGACTGGCGAAAAATGAATGATTTGGGAAATCTATTGCGACACGCCTATCATCTGGTGAACATCTCGCGACTGGTCGTGATTGCAAAAAACGATTTGCCCCCGCTCAAGGCCTTCGTCGAACGCATCGTCGCGGAAGAGTCCCGGCGATGAGGGTTTCAGCGACACTTGCCGCCAAGACTTCGGACCTCGCCGCCGGCATCCGCGCCGGCGACCGCGCCACGCTCGCGCGCGCCATCACGCTGATCGAGAGCAAGCGCGCCGACCACCGCGCGCAAGCGCACCAACTGGTGCAGGATCTTCTGCCGGCAACCGGCAAGGCGGTCCGGCTCGGCATCACCGGGGCCCCGGGGGCGGGCAAGTCCACCACCATCGACGCGCTCGGCACCTACCTGACCGGCCTCGGCCACAGCGTGGCAGTGCTGGCCGTCGACCCCTCCTCGACCCGCACCGGCGGCTCGATCCTCGGCGACAAGACGCGCATGGCGCGGCTCGCGATCGACCCCAACGCCTTCATCCGCCCCTCGCCGTCCTCCGGCACGCTCGGCGGCGTCGCCGCCAAGACGCGCGAGACCATGCTGGTGTGCGAGGCGGCCGGCTTCGACGTGGTGATCGTGGAGACCGTCGGCATCGGCCAGTCCGAGACCGCGGTCGCCGACATGACCGACTTCTTCATGGCGCTGATGCTGCCGGGTGCCGGCGACGAGTTGCAGGGCCTCAAGAAAGGCATCGTCGAGCTGGCCGATATGATCGCGGTCAACAAGGCCGACGGCGACAATGTCGAGCGCGCCAAGGTCGCGGCGGCCGAATACCGTGCCGCGCTCAATATCCTCAGCCCCCGCTCGCCGAACTGGTCGGTGCCGGTCGTCACCTATTCGGCGCTCACCGGCAATGGCATTCCCCAGCTTTGGGGCAAGGTGCTTGAGCACAAGGAGAAGATGACCGCCTCCGGTGAGCTGGAGGCGCGCCGGCGCGAGCAGCAGGTGAAATGGATGTGGACCATGCTGGAGGAACGGCTGACCGCGCGGTTACGCAACGATCCGGCGGTGCGCAGCAAGCTCAAGCAGGCGGAAGCCGCCGTCGCCGCCGGCAAGCTGGCGCCGACGCTCGCGGTGGAAGAGATCGCGGGGTTGCTGGGGATCTAATATTGCTGTCATTCCGCGGCGCGAGCGGAGCGAGCGAACCCGGAATCCATAACCACCGACGCTGCGGATTATGGATTCCGGGTCCGCGCCTTCGGCGCGTCCCGGAATGACAGAAAGAGGTTGTCTGGTGACCACCCTGCTCCTCACCGGCTTCGGTCCGTTTCCCGGCGCGCCGTTCAATCCGACCGGGCCGCTGGTGAAGCGCCTTGCGCGCACGCGCCGGCCGGCGCTGGCGGATGTCACACGGGTCGCCCATGTGTTCGCCACCAGCTACGCCGCCGTGGACCGCGAACTGCCCAAACTGATCGCGCGCCATCAGCCGGATGCGATACTGATGTTCGGGCTGGCGACGCGCGCCAAGCGGCTGCGGGTCGAGATCAGCGCGCGCAATGCGCTGGCGCTGTTGCCCGATGCCGGCGGCCATGCCGCGCCCCGCGTCAAGATTGCGCCCGGCGGCCCCTCGGCCCGCGCTTTGCCGGCGCCGGCCCAATGCTTGCTGACCGCCCTGCATGAGGCCCGCGTGCCGGCCGAACTCTCGCGCGATGCCGGGCGCTATCTCTGCAATTACCTCGCCTGGCGCGCCGCCGAAGCCGCTGCCAAGCCGCACGGGCCTAGCCTCGCGACCTTCATCCACGTGCCGCAAATCCGACGCGGCCCACGGCGCCGCGCCGGAAACCCCCAGCTTTCGCTGGACGATCTGGCGCGGGCCGGAACCCGCCTGATGGTCGCGCTCGCCGCCGCCGCACGACGTTAACTGCCCTTAACCGCATGGGCGCATCATCCGCGCATGACCCCGAAAGGTGGGAACCGGTTTTCGGATAAGGTCATGCGCCAGGAAACGCCATGCCGATCGACCGCCGCAGCCTGCTCTTGGGTTCCCTGTCCGCCGCCGCGCTTGCCACGCCGGCCAAAGCGGCACCGCTGTCGACCTTCGGGCTCGACGCCGCGCATTTCGGCGTGCGTCCCGGCGCACCGGACGATCAGAGCGCCAAACTGCAGCGCGCCATCGACGACGCCGCGCAGCGGCGCGTTCCGCTCCTGCTGGCGCCCGGCGTCTACCGCGCCGGCGATCTCAAGCTCGCCGCCGGCAGCCGGATCCTCGGCGTGCGCGGCGCCACCCGGCTGATCTACACGCATGGGCCTTCGCTGTTGTCGGGCGAACGCGCGGACAGTGTTGCGCTGACCGGCCTGACGCTCGACGGCGGTGGCCGCCGCTTGCCGGCCGGCCGCGCCCTCGCGCATTTCGACACGGTGAAGGCGCTCCGCATCGCCGAATGCGACATCGTCGGTGCCGGCGGCAACGGCATCACATTGCAAGGCTGCGATGGCGACGTGACGCACGCGACCATCACCGGCACAGCGGACAATGCGCTCTTCTGCAACGACAACCGCGGTCTCATCATCGCCGCCAATACCGTCCGCCAATCCGGCAACAACGGCATCCTGGTCTGGCAGAGCGACAAACGCTACGACGGCACTCTGATTGCCGACAACCGCGTCGAGGATACCCAGGCGCGCGCCGGCGGCAGCGGACAGAACGGCAACGCCATTAACGTGTTTCGCGCCGGCAACGTGATCGTGCGCGGCAACCATATCCGCAACGCCGCCTTTTCCGCCATCCGCGGCAACTCGGCCTCCGACATCCAGATCATCGGCAACAACTGCACCGGGCTCGGCGAAGTGGCGATCTATTCCGAGTTCGGCTTTCAGGGCGCGGTGATCGCCGACAATGTGGTCGACGGCACAGAGACCGGGATTTCCGTCACCAACTTCAACGAAGGCGGTCGGCTCGCCACCGTGCGCGGCAATATCGTGCGCAATCTGCGCACCAACCGTCCGGGCGAAGCGGGCGACGGCATCGCCGTGGAAGCCGATACCGTGGTGAGCGGCAATGTCGTGGAAGGCGCCCCGCTCGCCGGCATTGCCGCCGGCTGGGGTCCCGCCATGCGCAATGTCGTGATTACCGACAATGTGGTGCGCAAGAGCGCGTTGGGCGTCGCCGTGTCAGTGGTCGCCGGCACCGGCGTGGCGGTGATCGCGAACAACCTGTTCAATGAGACAGCCGGCGGCGCCATCGTCGGCATGGAATGGCACAAGAAAGTGACCGGCGACCTCGCGCTTGCCGGCGCCGAGCGCTATCCGAATTTGCGCATCAGCGGCAACCAGGTGAGCTGAGCCGCACAACGCGGCTCAACACGCCCCGCTTTCTCAAGCGCTCCTCTACAGACCGAGCAGCTTCTCCGCATTGCCGTGCGCGATGCGCTCCCGATCGGCCTCGGTCACCGGCAGGTTTTGCAGGAATGTGCGCGCCTCTGTCATCGATCCATAAGGGTAATCGACCGAGAACATGATGCGGTCGACGCCGACCTCGAGCAGCAGGTCGAGGAAGGTGGCCGGAAAATTGAAGCCGCCGAAGGTGTAGTGAACGTTTTGACGAAGGTAGTCGCCGATCGGACGGTTGAGCTTGGTCAACTGCTGCGACAGGTTCCGCTGCATGCGCGGCATCATGAACGGCAGGCCTTCGCCCAGATGTCCGATGACCACCTGCAGCTTCGGATATTGGTCGAACACGCCGCCGAGGATCATGCGAATGAGATGAACCGCGGTCTCGATGTGCCAACCCCATCCCGCCGACGAAAGCACCCCGGTCACCGCTGGTGAAAAGCCGCCATACGACGCTTCGACAACCGCTTTGGGCGGGATGGTCGGGTGCAGATAGACCGGCACATTGAGCGCTTCGGCGCGCGCCAGAATCGGCCAGAAGAACTTGTCATCCAGATAGCGGCCGCGCGCATGGCCATTGATGAGCGCACCCTTGAAGCCCAGCTGACGAACGGCGCGCTCCAGTTCTTCGGCGGCCTTGTCCGGCGCCTGGATCGCCAAGGATGCAAAACCGGCGAAGCGCTTTGGATATTTCTTCACTGCGTCGGCCAAAAAATCATTCGCGTGGCGCGAGACCGACACTGCATCCGCTGGCTCGGCCTGCTCGACCCCCGGAGAATTGAGCGAGAGCACCTGCATATCGATGCCGGCGGCATCCATTTCCGCAATGCGCGCATCGCCAACGTCACTGAGCTGCTCGCCAAGTTTTGGGCCGCGGGCATTCCGCATCCGTTCCATGAATTCCTTGCCGGGACCGGAAAGAAAGGCCGGGGTCGTGAAATGCTCTTCGAGGGTAATGGTTCGCATCGTCGCTCCGTTCAATGACCACACCACAAGGCCCCGGCCCGCGGCCGGTTCAGTGGCATGCAGAGTTATAAGATCGCCGGATCGCAGCGGGCAAGCGCGCGAGCACAGTTCCAAGCCGCTGGGCACCATTCCAGCAACCAGGTGGGCCGAGCCGGTCGCCACCGTTACGCCGCGAAACGTGCGCTATCCTGGCCTCATGCCTCACGCATGGCCGCGCCGCCGCAGGCTGATCGTCATCGCGATCCTGCTGGTGTTCTTCGCCCCGATCCTTGCCCGCGCGGCGCTCTATGCCGCGGGCGACGCGCCGCGCTCCTGGTACCGGGCCGACTGGTCGAGCAGCGGCCTGTTGCCGGCCGCCGCCGACTTCAAACCGGCCCGCGTGATCGTTTTCACCGGCCGGGCCGGAGCCTGGAA
>JAKAMD010000285.1 GCA_021823875.1 Pseudomonadota bacterium
TGGCGAAGCAGTTGGCGATCTGCTGTACCTTCACCGGCCAGTTCGGCTGGCCGAGGGCGATAGCGGAAATCTTAGCCTCCCCGCGCCGCAAGGCGCGCACACGCGCGAATCCCATCCAGAACAGCAGCACCAAGGTCAGCGCGACCTGGACCAAGAGCGGAGCCAAGATGACGCGGAGGCTCATTCCGGCTTCTCCACCAAAGACGACAGGCTGGCCGCGCGCTTACGCCCCTCCCGGATAATTCGGGCTCTCGCGCGTGATGGTCACGTCGTGCACATGGCTTTCGCGCAAACCGGCGCCCGAGATGCGCACGAATTCGGCCTTGCTGTGGAACTCCTCGATGGTCTTGGCGCCGACATAGCCCATGGCCGCGCGCAAGCCGCCGGAAAGCTGATGCAGTACATTGGCGACCGGGCCCTTGTAGCCGACCTGACCTTCGACGCCTTCCGGCACCAGCTTGAGCGTGTCCTTGATGTCCTGCTGGAAATAGCGGTCGGCCGAGCCGCGCGCCATGGCGCCAACCGAGCCCATGCCACGATAGCTCTTGTAGGAACGGCCCTGATAGAGGAACACCTCGCCCGGCGTTTCGTCGGTGCCGGCGAGCAACGAGCCGACCATCGCGCAATCGGCGCCGGCGGCCAGCGCCTTGGCGAGATCGCCGGAAAACTTGATGCCGCCGTCGGCGATCACCGGGATGTTGTTGGCCTTGGCCACCTCGACCGAATCCATGATGGCGGTGAGCTGCGGCACGCCGACGCCGGCGACGATGCGCGTGGTGCAGATCGAGCCGGGACCGATGCCGACCTTGATGCAATCGGCGCCGGAATCGATCAGCGCCTTGGCGCCGTCGCCGGTGGCGACATTGCCGGCCACCACCTGCACCGCGTTCGACAATTTCTTGATGCGCGTGACCGCGTCCAGGACGTAACGCGAATGGCCATGCGCGGTGTCGACGATAACGACGTCGACACCGGCCTCGACCAGCGCCTCGGTGCGCGCGAAGCCCTTGTCGCCGACAGTGGTGGCGGCGGCAACGCGCAGACGGCCCTGCTCGTCCTTGCAGGCGTTGGGGTTGGCGACGGCCTTCTCGATGTCCTTCACGGTGATCAGGCCGACGCAGCGGTACTGGTCGTCCACCACCAGAAGCTTCTCGATACGGTGCTGATGCAAAAGCCTCTTGGCTTCGTCCTGGCTGACGCCCTCGCGCACGGTGACGAGCTTTTCCTTGGTCATCAGCTCGGACACCCGCTGGCGCGGGTCAGTGGCGAAGCGCACGTCGCGGTTGGTGAGGATGCCGACCAGCTTGCCGGGGCCGCTGCCGCTGCTTTCCACCACCGGGATGCCGGAGATGCGGTTCTCCTTCATCACGGCGAGCGCCTCCTGCAGCGTGGCGCCCGGATTGATGGTGAGCGGGTTCACCACCATGCCGGATTCGAATTTCTTGACTTGGCGCACCTGCGCGGCCTGCTCGTGCGGCTCCAAATTGCGGTGGACGACGCCGATGCCGCCGGCCTGCGCCATGGCGATCGCCATGGCGGCCTCGGTCACGGTATCCATGGCGGAGGCGATAATCGGGATATTGAGCGGGATCGTGCGGGTGATGCGCGAGCGGATATCGACGTCCCCGGGCAGCACGTCCGACAGGCCGGGCTTGATCAGCACGTCGTCGAAAGTGAGCGCTTCGCGCGGATTTGCGTTGTTTTTCGCCGCCATCGCCAACTCCGTTCCCCCTCGCTCACGAGGCTTTGCCCCAAAAGGGATTCCGGGCCAAGGCTGGAAAACGCCTGTCACCGGGGGCTGGTCGCCCCCGCATCTCGGCCCGCTTTTGGGTTGGCGTGGGTCGATATCACGGGTGCCCGCCGATTCCTAGGGATTTCGTGGATGGCTGGCATGAGCACGGCCTTTCTTCCACCGCCGATTTGCCGTCATAAATGAAGCGGGCGAGTGTCCCTGCCCTGCCGGACCTTTTATGCCTTCAAACCGTATCGTCCCGCTGATCATCGCGGTCGCCCTGTTCATGGAGAACATGGATTCGACCGTGATCGCGACCTCGCTGCCGGCGATCGCGGCCGATATCGGCGCCAATCCGCTGGCGCTCAAGCTCGCCATCACCTCCTATCTACTGTCGCTGGCGATCTTCATTCCGGCGAGCGGCTGGACCGCCGACCGTTTCGGGGCACGCACCGTGTTCCGAGCCGCCATCGCGGTGTTCGTGCTCGGCTCGATCGGCTGCGCACTGTCGGGCTCGCTCACCGATTTCGTGATCGCCCGCATCGTGCAGGGCATGGGCGGTGCCATGATGACCCCAGTCGGCCGGGTGGTCCTGGTGCGCACCATCCCCAAGCGCGAACTGGTCAACGCCATGGCCTGGGTGACGGTGCCGGCGCTCGTCGGCCCGGTACTCGGGCCGCCGGTCGGCGGCTTCATCACCACCTACGCCACCTGGCACTGGATCTTCCTCATCAACGTGCCGATCGGGCTGATCGGCATCGTGCTGGTGACCCGCTACATCGAGGACCTGCGCGCCGAGACGCATGAACGCTTCGACGGGCTCGGCATGGCACTCTCCGGCCTCGGCATCGCCGGCATGGCCTTCGGCTTTTCGGTGCTCGGCCTCAACTTCCTGCCCTGGCCGGTCGTCGTCGCGCTGATCGTTGCCGGCGCGATCTTCACGGCCGCTTATCTCGTGCATGCGCGGCGCGTGGAGGTGCCGGCGCTCGACCTCACGCTATTCCGATTGCCGACTTTCCGCGCCAGCGTCACCGGCGGCTTCGTGTTCCGGATCGGTATCGGCGCGATGCCGTTCCTGCTGCCGCTGATGCTGCAGGTCGGCTTCGGCATGACGCCGTTTCAATCCGGGCTCATCACTTTCGTCTCGGCCATCGGCGCCATGACCATGAAGATGGCGGCAGCGACGCTGCTGCGCCTGTTCGGTTTCCGCACCATCCTCTTGGTCAATGCGGTGGTGAGCGCCGGCTTTCTCGCCGCCTGCGCCGCCTTCACCAAGACCACGCCGGTTGCCGGGATGCTGGCGGTGCTGCTGATCGGCGGCTTCTTCCGCTCGCTGCAGTTCACCAGCATCAATACGCTGGCCTATGCCGAGGTCGAGCATCAGCGGGTGAGCCGCGCGACCTCGCTGGTCAGTGTCGCCCAGCAATTGGCGATCTCCGCCGGCGTCGCCTTCGGCGCGCTGGCGGTGGAACTCGTGGTGCACTGGCGGGGCGATGGAACTTTGCAGGCGAGCGACTTCCAGCCGGCATTCGTGGCGGTGGCGGCGGTTTCTGCGCTTTCCATCCTGATTTTCATGCGATTGCCGGCGAATGCGGGCGCCGAACTGGCCAACCGCGCCCCGGCGCCGAGCGAACGCGCGGATCAGCGCCCGGGTTAAAGCAGGCGCGCAACTCCCGATACGTTAACCATATCCGAACCATTCATTTACGAAGTAAACGCTGGGTCATGGACAAGTCCCTTGCCGGACCTCTAGTTTTCGGGACGGATATGGTTAACGGCAGGTAAAAGAATGCGCGTGACCCGGCTGTCCCGAGCCGCCCTGCTCGCCGGCGTTATGTTGTCCTGCGCCTGGCCAGTCGGCGCGCAGGCGCAAATGCGGAGCGCAGCCGAAGTTTGCGCCGATCAGTCGGTGAAATTGTCCGACCAGCGCATCAGGGCCTGTAGCCAAATTCTGAAATCCGGACGGCTGCGCGGCGAACCGCTCGGCGTCGCCTATGCGTTGCGCGGGCTTGCCTATCTCGATCGCGGCGACTTTCCGCATGCCATCGGCGACCTCAACCACGCCATCGAGCACGCCCCTGATTTCGCGCCCGCCTACCAGAACCGCGGCAATGCCTTTTACGCGCGCGGCGATTACGGCGAGGCGCTGGCCGACTACGACCGCGCCATCGAACTCGATCCCCATGTGGCTTCGGCCTATGTGAACCGCGGCTGGGTCCACCGCGATCTCGGCATGACCACCGAGGCGCTGGCGGATTTCGCCAAAGCCATCAGTCTCGACCCTCATCACGCGCCAGCCTATAGCGGGCGCGGGCAGGTCTATCTGCGGCTGAAGGACTACACGCACGCCGTCGCCGACTTCAATCGCGCCGTCGACCTGGCGCCGACGCCGCACGATTACAGGCTGCGGGCGGAAGCCTATGCCGCCGACAACCAGACCGATCGCGCGCTGGCCGATTATGAGCGCGTGGCGCAGCTCGAACCCAAGGACATGGCGCCGCTCACCGCGCAGGCCGCGATCTGGCGAAAGCGCGGCGACTTCGACCAGGCGATTGCGCTCTACGATCGGGCGTTGAAGATCGACGAGAAATCGGCAACGACCTACCGATTGCGCGCCGAAGCCTATGCCGCCAAGGGTGACCGCAAGCGCGCCTTGGACGATGTCGGCCGCTCGCTCAAGTTTTCCTGGACGACCAGCGCCTTGAAGGTGCGCGGCCGGTTGCGGCTCGCGGACGGCGACATCAAGGGCGCGTTGCACGACGCCGAGGCCGTCCTCAAGCTCAAGCCGAACGACACCGACGCATTCGCCTTGCGCGGCGCCGCTTACGTCCAGGAAAAGGATTATGCCCGCGCCCTGCCCGACCTCGACAAGGCAATCGCCCACGACAGCGACAATGCGCAGGCGCATGGTCTGCGCGCTCAGATTTATCTCGCGCAGAACGACACCGCGCAGGCGCTGGCCGATCTGAACAGGGCGATCGCGCTTGATTCAACCAATGCCGCGCCCTACCGCGCGCGTGCGGCGATCGACAAGAGCAAGGGCGACATCGACCAGGCGATCGAGGATCTGACGCATGCCATGCGGCTGCGAGCACGCGCGTCCGACTATTTCGAGCGTGCGGCACTGCAC
>JAKAMD010000286.1 GCA_021823875.1 Pseudomonadota bacterium
GCGCGAAGCTGCTCGGTTTCGTGTTCCAGTCGTTCCAGTTGCTGCCCGCGCTCAATGCGCTGGAGAACGTGATGCTGCCGCTGGAGCTGGCCGGGGCGCGCGACGCAGCGCGGCGCGCGGCGGCGATGCTTGCACGCGTCGGCCTGGGCGAGCGCCTCGCGCATTATCCGAAATACCTTTCCGGCGGGGAGCAGCAGCGCGTCGCGCTCGCGCGCGCTTTCGTGATCGAGCCCAAGCTGCTGCTTGCGGACGAGCCCACCGGCAACCTCGACGCCGACACCGGCGCCGCGATTATCGATCTGATGTTTGCTTTGAACGCGGCGGCCGGCACCACGCTGGTACTGGTGACGCACGACGATGCGATCGCGCGCCGCTGCCAGCGCCAGATCCGGCTCGCCGGCGGGCGCATCGTCGCATGACGCCGGATACTTTTCCGCGCGCAAACTTGCCGCTGCCGCTGCGCATGCTGCTGCGCGACTGGCGCGCGGGCGAGTTGCGCGTGCTGGGCCTGGCGCTGGTCATCGCCGTTGCGAGCGTCACCAGCGTCGCCTTCTTCGCCGACCGCGTGTGGCAGGCGCTGACGCGCGAAGCGAACCAGATGCTGGGAGCGGACGTGCTGCTGATGTCCGATCATCCGTTCGCGCCTGATCTGCGCGATGAAGCGGCGAGGCGCGGCCTCGCGCGCGCCGACGGCGTGAGCTTCGTCAGCATGGCGCGCGCAGGCGAGGCAGCGCAACTTGCCGGGGTCAAGGCGGTGAGCGCGGGCTATCCCTTGCGCGGCAAGCTGCGCATCGCACCGCGCTTGAATGCCGAAGACGCCGAGACCGATGCGATCCCGCCGCCGGGAACGGTGTGGCTGGACGAGCGCCTCTGCGCCGCGCTCGGTGTCAAAACCGGCGAGCAGATCGAACTGGGCAATACGCGCCTGACCGTGGGCGCGGTGCTGACGCTGGAACCCGATCGCGGCGTGAGTTTTTTCAACATCGCGCCGCGCCTGCTGATGCGCCTGGACGATCTTGCCGCGACCGGACTGATCCAGACCGGCAGCCGCGCGAGTTACCAGCTCTACCTCGCCGGGGCGCGCGCGGCCGCCGCAGCCTATGCCGACTGGGCCAAGCCCAAGCTGGGTCCGGGTCAGCGCATCGAAAGCCTGGGCAATGCGCGCCCCGAGGTGCGCGCGGGCCTGGACCGTGCGCAGCAGTTCCTCGGCCTCTCGGCCATGCTCGCGGTCATCCTTGCCGCAGTCGCGATTGCGCTGTCCACGCGCCGCTACACGCAGCGCCATCTGGACGGATACGCCGTGATGCGCTGCTTCGGCGCCTTGCAGGGCCGGCTGTTCGCCTTGTTCAGCTGGGAATTCGTGCTGCTCGGCGTAGCGGCTTGCACTGCGGGCTGCGTGCTCGGTTACGCCGGCCAGGCGCTGATCGCGCGCTGGCTCACCGACATCGTCGCCCCGTCCCTGCCGCTGCCGGGCTGGTATCCGGTGCTGCAGGGATTTGCCGCGGGGCTGTTGCTTCTGCTCGGTTTCGCCTTGCCGCCGCTGCTGCAGCTGAAGGACGTGCCGGCGATACGCGTGATCCGGCGCGAGGTCGGCGCACCGCGCCAAAGCGCGCTCGCGGCTTACGCGTTCGGCTTAAGCGCGCTCGCGGCGCTGCTGTTGTGGCAGGCGGGTGAAGTCAAACTCGGTGCCACCGTATTCGGCGGTTTTGCCGCGGCGTTCCTCGTGTTCTGGCTGGCGAGCCTGGGCGCCCTGCGCTTGTTCGCGGTGCTGGGCCGCGCCGGCAGCCTGTCCTGGCGCTATGGCCTGGCGAACCTGCGCCGGCGCAGCCGCGGCAATGCGGTGCAGATCGTCGCGCTCGCGCTCGGGCTGACCGTGCTGCTGCTGCTGACGTTCATCCGCAGCGACCTGCTCGAATCCTGGCGCACCAAGCTGCCGCAGGATGCGCCCAATCGCTTCGTCGTCAACATCCAGCCGGAGCAGCTGCGGCCGCTGGCGCAGTTTCTCGCGCAAAACGGCGTCACGGCGGCGAACAGCTTTCCGATGGTGCGGGCGCGGCTGACTGCGATCAACGGTCGCACGGTCGCCGCGGCCGACTACGCGGACGAGCGCGCCAAGCGCCAGATCGACCGCGAATTCAACCTGAGTTTCATGCAGACCATGCCGGCCGGGAATCAGGTGACCGCAGGGCGCTGGTTCACGCAGGAGGACTTTGCCCAGGGCGCAGTCTCGGTCGAAGCCTGGATCGCCGAGCGCCTCGGCATCAAGCTCGGCGACCGGCTGAGCTTCAACGGCGGCGGCGCGAGCATTTCCGTGCCGGTGACCAGCGTGCGCAAGCTCGACTGGGATTCGATGCGGCCGAACTTCTTTTTCATCACCACACCCAAAGCGCTGGCCGAATTTCCGCTGAGCTACATGAGCACGTTTCGCCTGGCCGGCGCCGATCCCTTGTTTACCGCGCGCCTGACGCAGGCGTTTCCGAATCTCACCGTGATCGACGTCAGCGCCGTGATGCGCCAGGTCAACGGCATCCTCGACCAGGTGATACGCGCGGTGGAATTCGTGTTCCTGTTCGCGCTGGTCGCAGGCGTGCTGGTGCTGTACGCGGCGCTGCTCTCGACCCAGGACGAACGGCTGCAGGAGGCCGCGCTGATGCGCGCGCTCGGTGCAAGCCGCGCGCAGGTGGCCGGAGCGCAGCGTGCCGAGTTTCTCGCACTGGGGCTGGTGGCGGGCCTGCTCGCCTCGGCCGGTGCCAGCGCGATCGGCTATGTGCTCGCCGAGCACGTGTTCCAGTTCCCGTGGCAATTCAACGCCGCGATCTGGTTCGCCGGGCCGCTCGCGGGTCTTGCCTGCGTTGCGCTCAACGCCTGGCTCGGCGGCCGCGCCGCGCTGAACCACCCGCCGATGCTGGCGCTGCGCGAGGCGTCATGAGCGAGGAGCAGACGCCGTTCCAGGTGCTGGGCGGAGCCGAGAAATTGCGCGCGCTGGTCGATCGCTTCTACGAGATCATGGACACGCAGCCCGAGTACTACGCGATACGCAAGCTGCATCCGCGGGACGTGTCGGGGTCGGCGGAAAAGTTCTACCTGTTTCTTTCGGGCTGGCTCGGCGGTCCGCCACTGTATCTGCAGATATTCGGCCAGCCTTTCCTGCGCGCGCGCCATCTGCCGTTTTCCATAGGCGCGGCCGAGCGCGACCTGTGGCTCGCCTGCATGCGCCAGGCGCTGCAGGACGCGCAGGTCGAGGAGGGTTTGAGCCAGGCCCTTGCGGATGCGTTCTACAAGACCGCCGATCACATGCGCAATCGGCCGGAGAGCTGAATCCGTCAGCTATTCGCCAGACGAGGCCGGCCAGAATTCGCAACTGCCTGGCTCGGATTCTCCGCCGGTCGCAATGTTCAGATGATCGCGATCGGAACGGCGCTTGCAGAGGACCTCGTTAGCGTTTGTATTCGGCCAGAACGGTCGTTCACGCGAGTGGAAAAACTGGCGCATGGTTCGAGCCCCGGTCGGGGAGCCGATCTGGTGCAAATCCGGGCACCTTGAGAATGGTCCATTCGTAACCACCTCCCGCTCTTGTGGGATTCGTAAGCGGGCCAAAACCTTTGGTCTATAGACAATCATCCGGCCTTGTCATAGGCTGCGTATCCGCAGGCCCCCGTGTTACTGCAACGGGGGCGTCAAGTGGGCGTTGCGAATTTGATCCTCCAGACGACACATGGAAGAACGAGGTAGCGTTGTGGCTCAAACTCCCGGAGTTCGCGGATGGCTCACGCTCGTCTGCGTCTACCTGAGGATAATTCTTCCCATATTGTCCATTTTTGCCGCTGTTGGGTATTACCCAATTTTGCGCGGCAGCCTAGACCTCGCTGGGGGCATCGTATTACTCGATGGCATTGCACGAATTGTTATTGCTGTCATCAGCTACTCGGTTGGAACAGCCCTATATCGCATTGCAACGGGAGCCAGTAAGCGTGCCCAAGTGGCCCTTGTTGCGATTATCGTCTACAACATAATTATTTCGTTCTTGTTGTTTGCGGTGATCGGCCCTACTCGTACCGCGAGCGTTGGAGTAGCAATTGGAAGTGCTATTGGAACCGCGTTCTTCCCATTTCTCGCGCTATTGTATTTGCGGCTGTCAAAGCGCGTTGCCTACACGTACGGTAACGCGGACAAAGTAGATCGTTCTCACCAAGAAAATGTGCCGCAAATGAATCCATCGGCCCCAATTTCACGTTCCACCTTCGGTGGTTGGCAACGTCTTTGGGTAGTTGTGAGCGTGGTAAGTTTCATTGCATTTGCACTCATCGCATTTGACGATGTGCAAAAAGTCGATTCGTTAATAGCTGATTGCATTCCAGAAGCACAATTGCAGAATTTACTTGTCAAGATACCGGCTGGCGTATTTCGAGAAATGCCCTCCGGAGAGTGGTTCGCCGTTGAACTCGGCAGTACCCAGGAAGAAACGGTCCGTTCAATAGAAACATTGCGTCCCTACACAAAAGGAAAGCTCTCCAAATATGTGGCCGAGGCAGCGCCTGGTCTTGGTCCAGATGCTGACCCTAATAGCCATGCATCTGATCCACTCAATTTGGCCCCCTGCCCGTCCGGGCGGCTACGTCCACTACCCACCGTTCGCAATAAATACGCGCAGCAAATAGAAAGCACTCGCCACGAGATTTGGTGGCGAAACGCCACAAAGGACGTTCCGATCGCTCTCTCGGTCTGGCTGGGATTAGTCGTTGGATTATATTTGTGTGGCATTTTGATAGGGTGGGTTATTGACGGTTTTCGACAGCGTAAGTGAATTTTGCATCGCAGTCGGAGACAATATATGAAAAGTGATG
>JAKAMD010000287.1 GCA_021823875.1 Pseudomonadota bacterium
CGCCACCGAGCTGCTCAACCTGGTGGTCGAACACGAGCGCCGGCGCGGCCGCGGCGCGCTGACCAACCAGAGCGGCCGCTACGAGCCGCTGGCGCGCATCGCCTTCGACGACGGCTGGAGCACGCTCGAAGACCTGCCGGAATTCAAGACCACCGTCTCGGTCGATACGACGCGCAAGATCATCACCCGCAACGACTCGCCCGACATCGGCTTCGACCGCTCGATCAATCCCTATCGCGGCTGCGAGCACGGCTGCGTCTACTGCTTCGCGCGCCCGACCCATGCCTATCTCGGGCTGTCGCCCGGGCTCGATTTCGAATCGAAGCTCGTGGTCAAGCCGGAAGCGGCCGAGCTGTTGGAGCGCGAATTGTCGGCGCCCGGCTATACGCCGCGCGTGATCGCCATCGGCACCAACACCGATCCCTATCAGCCGATCGAGCGCCGCTACCAGGTGATGCGGCGCATCTTGGAAGTGCTCGACCGCGCCGGCCATCCGGTCGGCATCGTCACCAAGTCGGCGCTGGTCTTGCGCGACCTCGACATCCTGGCGCGCATGGCGGAGCGCAAGCTGGTCAAGGTGGCGCTGTCGGTGACCACGCTCGACGCCAAGCTCGCGCGCACCATGGAGCCGCGCGCGGCGACGCCGCTGCGGCGGCTGGAGGCGCTGCGCCGCCTGACGGACGCCGGCGTGCCGACCGCGGTGATGGTGGCGCCGGTGATCCCGACGCTCAACGACAGCGAGATCGAGCGCATCCTGGAAGCCGCGCATTCAGCCGGCGTCAAGGAAGCGGGCTATGTGCTGCTGCGGCTGCCGCTCGAAGTGCGCGATCTCGTGCGCGAATGGCTGATGGCGAACTATCCCGATCGCTACCGCCATGTGTTCAAGCTGATTCGCGACATGCGCGGCGGCAAGGATTACGACTCGGCCTGGGGCAAGCGCATGAAGGGCACCGGCCCCTATGCCTGGATGATCGGCCGGCGCTTCGAGACGGCCTGCGAGAAGCTTGGCTTGAACGAAACCAAGACGCAGCTCACCACCAAACACTTCCGCGCGCCGAAGGCGGCGAGCGAGCAGTTGAGTTTGTTCTAGCCAGCTGGTGGCCCGGGTTTCGCTACGCTTCAACCGGACTACGCTTGCTGAAGGGGGGCTTACGCTTTTTCGGCTACTACGCGGATCATTTCCTTTTCAAGCTCGTTTCGTCGTTTTCCGAAATGCGCCTCACGATGGTCGCCGGGACAAAGCGCAATCACATTTGTCATTCGATCCGCGCCGTCATTAGCCAGAGCGATTATGTGGTGACATTCCAAATAGGGCGTTCCGTCCGTACATATAAAGCCGACCTTGCCGCAAAATTCGCATCTCCCTTGCGCCCTTTCAATAACAGCCGCCCGCACTTTCGGATCGCGAAGATATCTCTTGCCAAGAGTAGGCACTGAGTCGGGGCGATCACTGCCGAGGTCTTCAATTGCATCATCTTCGGGAAGTGAACTCGGCTGACGCGAAACTAATTTCCAAAAATCTTCGTCGGCCTTTTGCTTGCGAATCCACTCCCACGCCTTGTGATTTCCCCGGCCAATCAGCGCATTCAATGCTTGCTTGATCGCGGCAAAATCCGTGCTGGTGAACGTATGACATTGGGAAAGTGAAATGACGGCCTCGCGCAAATCGGGTTCAATATCTTTCCATGCCTTGTGATTTATTTTTCCAGATTTTTCGCGGACCCAAAACAGGGCCAAGAGTGGAACGCCGGCCAGCACTGCTGCTGCGTCTAGTAAGTCGCAACATTGTGCCACCATTCTCGAATTATTTTTTGGATCGCGACCAAGAGCTTCAGCCGCCGTGGCATAGGTGAGCATTTGATGATTTGAAACGACGGCAGCAAGAATTTCTAGTAGGCGTTCGGCTTCTGTGTGCTGTAATTGACTCATGGCCTGCCCTCTCAAGGACCAATGGCCCTAGTAGCTGTAATAACCGTAGCCCGGGTGGAGCAAAGCATAACCCGGGGCTGTTGTGTCGCGTACGACAAACCTGGATTGCGCTCGCTTCATCCGGACTACACTTGCTTGCTCGCCTCTTCAGTGTGCGACGATCCGATGCGTAGAGACAAGAAGATGGCCCGAGCCGTGAGGCAATTTGTGGGTGACAGGCTCGACGCGGTAGCGGCGATTCTTCGCAACGAAGTCTTCAATCCAATTCCGGTCGTCGCGGAAGAGGATCAGGTCTTCTGCGCAACGGACAATCAGCCGGTTGATCTCGATGACTTAGGCGCGCTTCAATTGGCGTGGCGTGGCCCTGAACTTCGCAAAGGTGAGATCCGGCTTAGTGCCGGAGAGCCGGATGTCGGGAATGATACGGATAGCTAGGTCGGGCGCAAGCGGCACGATGCGGTTGATGGGCGTGTTTATATTGAAAATTTCCATCGCCACGGGGTAATCGCTGGTGAAGAAGGGATTATTTATTTCGCCATTGTGGAGGATTTCCCACGGCGAATTTCCGAAGACAGAGGTGTGGTGCAGGATATTGGAGATGCCAACCGCTTGCGGAAATTTTGGATCGACCGTGAACTTCACAGTGCCATCGGCAAGAAGCT
Source organism: Pseudomonadota bacterium (assembly GCA_021823875.1). Taxonomy (GTDB): domain Bacteria; phylum Pseudomonadota; class Alphaproteobacteria; order Rhizobiales; family Xanthobacteraceae; genus Pseudolabrys. The sequence goes on from JAKAMD010000287.1 coordinate 2,592, forward strand.
CGGTAATTGACTTCTCCCCAAGCGCCTCCGGCGCTTTCGGGATCATGCCTTGTTTGTCGAGGACAGCCGCAGTTGACTCCAGCGTGGCCTTGAGCGGGCCGGAGTGCAACCGCATCGCGGTGGGTGAACAGGTGACGACGTAGGCGCAAAATCCCGCGAGGCTCGCAATCGCCTCCTGATCCATCTTTCTCTCGCGAAGCTTCGCAAGCGATGCGTTGTAACGCGGCTCGACGTCTTTTAGGAATTCTTCTACGGCGCGGTCTTCGGTGAGGTAGGCGTTCGTGCTGCCCTCCTCGATCCGACACACATCCTGCGATTTCGGCGTGAAGCGCTTCAGGTCCGACTTCCGGATAGCATACATCAAGCCGTCCAGCGCCGGAGAATAGAAGTTCTTGAGATGTACCTGCGAAACGTAGTGATCGAGGGCCATGACATGTGGCGCGTCTATACGCGCCCCTTCTCAACAACAATGCTACCACACGGCGCACAGGCAAGTAGCTCGGATTTCGCTCCGCTCCATCTGGGCTACAGGTTTGTTTTGGCCTGCCCCGGATGCGGTGCGGCATGAGCGAAGCGAAATGATGCGCCGCTGATCCGGGGCCGTTCCAGTCTCGGAATTTGCAACGGTCCCGGGTCTGCAGCGCACCGCTGACGCGCTGCGCCGCGCCCGGGACGGGCACGCGATAAAATCCCCGCCTTTCCACCGTCCGCCTTTCCGCGATTGACTTTGCGCCACCGCGGCGCACTTGATCGCGCCATGGCCGCCAAGCCGAATCCGAAGCAAAAGCAGCGCCTGCTGCTGAATGAGCCGAACCCGCGCCCGACCTTCCGGCGCGAGCGGCGCGCGCTCAACAAAGGCATCTGGCCGATCGCGGGCTGCGACGAGGCGGGCCGGGGACCGCTCGCCGGTCCGGTGGTGGCCGCCGCCGTGGTGCTCGATCCCAAGCGCATCCCGCGCGGGCTCGACGATTCCAAGAAGCTCGATGCCAAAGCGCGCGAGCAGCTCTACGAGAAGATTTGCGCCACGGCGCAAGTGGCGGTCGCCTTCGGTTCCACCGCGCGCATCGACCGCGATAACATCCTGCGCGCCTCGCTGTGGGCGCTGGCGCGCGCGGTGAAGGCGCTGCCCGTGCGTCCGCAACTCGTCTTCGTCGACGGCAATATGAAGATCGACTGCGGCTGCGACTGCGAGGCGGTGGTCTCGGGCGACGCGCTGATCGCCTCGATCGCGGCGGCCTCGATCGTCGCCAAGGTCACGCGCGACCGGCTGATGACCCGGCTCGGGCAGGCCTTCCCCGGCTACGGCTTCGAACGGCACATGGGCTATGGCGTGCCCGCGCATGTCGCGGCGCTGGATCGGCTCGGACCCACCATCCACCACCGCAAGTCCTTTGCGCCGGTGGCCGCCAGGCTGGCGGCGCTGGATGCTGGCAGCGACGAGGTCGTGGCCGGCGTGTTGCCTCTTTAGCCGGCGTTCTTTATTCCTGCGCGGCTCCCCGCCGCTGTCACCCCGCCGGGCCTATGCATTACGTCTCGCTGATCATCGAATTCTTGCGCGGACGCCCGCGGGTGGTGTTCTGGGGCGTGGCCTTGGCGCAGGCCGCGCTGTGGACCCTCATTCCCTCGCTGTTCTACAGCGCGCCGCCCGGCGACGTGCCGATCCTGCTCGCCATCGGCCATGAACTCGTGCTCGGCAGCTATCTCGGGCCGCCGCTCGCCTTCTGGTTCGGCGAGATCGCCTTCCGCCTGGCCGGCGCCTTCGGGCTCTACGCGCTGGCGCAAGCCTGCATCGTCGTTACCTATTGGGCGGTGTTCAACCTCAGCCGCGCCGTGGTCGGCACCCGCCATGCCGTGCTCGCCGTGCTGCTGATGGTCGGCATCGCCGTGTTCACGGTGCCGAGCGTGGCGTTCGGGCCGCCGGTGCTGGCGGTGCCGTTCTGGGCGCTGGCGCTCATGCATTACTGGCGCGCGATCGGCGAGGACAAACGCGGCAACTGGTTCCTGCTCGGCATCGATCTCGGCCTGCTGCTGCTCGCCGACTATGTCGGGCTGATCCTGGTCGTGCTGGTCCTCGTGTTCACGCTCGTGACCGCACGGGGGCGCCGCGCGCTCACGCAACCGGAACCGTGGCTGGCGCTGCTGCTCTTGGCCATCGTGGTGCTGCCGCATGCCTGGTGGCTTTATGGCGCTCGCGATCTGGTGCTGTCGGGTGGTCGCGACAGCTACACG
>JAKAMD010000288.1 GCA_021823875.1 Pseudomonadota bacterium
TGTTGATCCAGGAAATCTTCGGCGTCACCGATCATATCAAGGAACAGTGCGACGGTTATGCCGCCGACGGCTATGAAGTGCTGGCCCCCGCGCTCTACGACCGCGAGGCGCCGGGCTTGCAGGCCAGCTACAGCCCCGAAGACATCCAGAAATGCATCAAGATCGCGCGCGAGCAGCACCCGCTCGATCTCTCGGTGGCGGACGCCAGGATCTGCATCGAGGCGCTGACGGCGCAAGGCACCGTCTTCATGACCGGCTACTGCTACGGCGGCTCGATCACCTGGCTGGCGGCCTGCCGCGTGCCGGGCCTGGCGGCGGCCAGCGGCTATTACGGCAGCCTGATCCCCGCCCACGCGGACGAGCAGCCGAAGTGCCCGGTGATCCTGCATTTCGGCCAGCATGATGCCGGCATTCCGCTGGAAGGCGTGGAGAAGGTGAAGGCCGCGCATCCCGAGGTGCCGGTCTACCTCTACGACGCCGGCCACGGCTTCAACTCCGACCGCCGCGCCGATTACAACGATGCTGCCGCCAAGCTGGCCAAGCAGCGCACGCTGGAATTGTTCAGGGCGAATGGGGGGTGACAATTTCGCTTAGCGCAGCGACGCCTCGATGTTTCCACCATCGACGGTGAGCGTGGCGGCGGTGGTCTTGGTGGCTTTGGCGAGATAAACAAAGGCCTCGGCCACATCGGCGGCGGTGACTTCGCGGCCCAAGAGATTGCCGCTCAGATAATCCTTCTCGCTCACCCCGCGCGCCTTGGAACGCGCCGCCACCATCTCGTCGGTCAGCAGGCCGGAGCGGATGCGGTCGGCATTCACGGCATTGGAACGGATGCCGTCGCGCCCGTGATCGAGCGCATATTGCTTCATCAGGAACAGCGTCGCCGCCTTGGGCAGGCCATAGGGCCCGAAATCCTTGCCCGGATTGATCGCCTGTTTCGAGGTGTTGAACAGCAGGCACCCGCCGGTGCCCTGCGCCCGCATGATCCGCACCGCATTCTGCGCCACGGCTTGATGGGCGAAGAAATTCAGCTCGAACGATTTGCGCAGGGTTTCGTCGTCCACCTCGCCGATCTTGCCCTGCCACGCCGCGCCCGCGTTCGACACCACGATATCCACGCCGCCGAAGCGCGCGGCCACCGCATCGAACGCCGCGTGCACGCTGGCCGCATCGGTCACGTCGCATTTCAGCGCCAGCGCCGATTTGCCGAGCGTTTTCGCCACCGCTTGCGCCGCCTTGAGATCGCGGTCCAGCACCGCCACCTCCGCGCCTTCCTTGGCGAACGCTCTGGCCGTGGCCGCGCCGATGCCGGAGCCGCCGCCGGTGATCACCGCCACCTGCCGCGCCAGCGGTTTCTCGGCGGCCTTGCCCAGCTTGGCCTGCTCCAGCGACCAGTATTCCATGTCGAACATCTCGGCTTCGCCGATGCAGCGGTAAGTGCCGATGGCCTCGGCATCGCTGATCACCTCCACCGTGTTCTCCGCAATGTCGGCGGCGATGGCGGCATCCTTGGCCGAAGCACCGAGACCGAACAGGCCTATACCCGGCACCAGCACCACGCGGGGGAGCGGATCAAGCTCGATCTTCTGGATCGCGCTCTTGGCATTGTTGCGCGTGAAGTAGTCGTGGTAGCGCGCGACGAATTGGGCGACGACGTCTTCCACCGCTTTCTTCCAGGCATCGAGCTTGCCCGCTTCCGGCGCCGGCACGACCAGCGGCCAGTTCTTGGTGCGGATGGTGTGATCGGGCGTGACCACGCCAACCTGCGCATAGCGCGTCAGCTCCGCGCCGTTCACGTAATTGAGGATCGCGGGCGAGGTGCGGAAGTCCATCACCTGCCGCTTCACCGTGCCCGCCAACTCATCCCGGCTGATGGCAACGGCGCCACGCAGGATCGGCGCGATCTCGGCCACATCGGCAAGAGATTTCGGCCGCGCGGCCGGCTTCAGCGGCTTCCGGTTCTGTTGCAGCCGCTCTTCCGCCATCGAAACAAATGCGATCATGCGCTCGTATGCTTCGCGTGCCGTTTCGCCCATGGTGAAGAGGCCGTGCTGCAAGAGCACAAGCCCTTCCACCTCCGGCGACCGCTCGAAGATTTCCGCCACGGCCTTGGCCAGCGCGAAGCCGGGCATGATGTAGGGCACGTACGCGAGGCGCGCGCCATAGAGTTCGCGCGCGATGGCTTCGCCGTCCGGCTGATCGACCAGTGAAAGCACGGCGGTCGAATGCGTGTGGTCGATGAATTTGTGCGGCAGGAAGGCGTGCAGCAGCGTTTCCACGCTGGGATTGGGCGCCGAGGAATCCAGCAGGTTCACGCGCTGGAAATTGACCATCTCCGCGTCGGAGAGCTTGTCCCGCGCACGCAGGCGGCGCAGCGGTTGGAGGCGCACGGCGGGCAGCCCGGCCGGCTCGATGGCGCCCATGTCCCAGCCCGAGCCCTTGACGCAGATCACTTCCACGTCGTCGCCCAACTGGTCTTTTACAATCGTCTTGACCGAGGTATTGCCGCCGCCATGCAGCACCAGCTTCGGATCGCTGCCCAGCAGCCGCGTGGTATAGGTGCGCAGCGCCAAATCTTCGCCCACGCTTTTGTAGCGGGCAACGAACGCGGCGGCATCGGCATCGGACCAGCGGGATTTCATTTCGGAAACAACCCCCGCAATCCCGCTTCCGTCGCGGCGCAGACGCCGCGCTCGGTGATGAAGCCGGTCACCAGCCGCGCGGGCGTGACGTCGAAGGCCGGGTTGGCGCCGGGCGAGCCGGGCGCGGCGATCTCCACCGTGGCAAGCCCGCCGCCGGGAAGGCGCCCGGTCATCTTCAGCAGCTCGTCGTCCGCCCGTTCCTCGATGGGAATGTCGCGGCCGGACTGCAAAGACCAATCGATCGTGGAGGAAGGCAGCGCGACATAGAACGGCACATCATTGTCCTTCGCCGCCAGCGCCTTCAGATAGGTGCCGATCTTGTTGGCGACATCGCCGTTCGCCGTCACGCGGTCGGTACCGACGATGCAGAGATCCACCTTGCCGGCCTGCATGTAATGGCCGCCGGCATTGTCGGCGATGATGGTGTGCTTCACGCCGTGGCCGCCCAGTTCATAAGCCGTGAGCGAGGCGCCCTGGTTGCGCGGCCGCGTCTCGTCCACCCAGACATGCAGGTCGATGCCCGCATCATGCGCCAGGTAGATCGGCGCCAGCGCCGTGCCCCAGTCCACCGTGGCCAGCCAGCCGGCATTGCAATGGGTGAGGATATTGAGCGTCTTGCCGTTCTTCTGTTCAGCGGCCGCTCGAAGAATCGTCAGCCCGTGCTCGCCGATGGCGCGGCAAACGGCGACATCCTCGTCGCAGATCGCGGCGGCTTCGGCCCAGGCCAATGCGGCGCGCTCCTCGCGGGCGTGGTTGCGCAAGCGATCGCGCATCCGCTTGAGCGCCCAGCGCAGGTTCACTGCCGTCGGCCGCGTGGCGAGCAGCGCATCGTGCGCGGCATCGAGCGCGGCGTCGGAGGCGTCCTCGCGCATCGCCAGCGCCAGGCCATAGGCGGCGGTGGCGCCGATCAGCGGCGCGCCGCGCACCACCATCGTCTTGATCGCGCGCGCGCAATCCTCGGCCGTCCTGAGCGTCAGCGTGGCGAATTCATGCGGCAGGCGCGTCTGGTCGATGACCTCGACGGCCTCTTCGCCCAGAGGCCAGATGGTGCGGTAATGCTTGCCGGCGATCTTCATGCCCGGTCCTCGCGGCTTCCGCTCGGGGATATGGGACAAAGCGGCGGGCGGCGCAACTGCTCAGTGGGCGGTCACTCGGCCGCCTCGTCCAGCGCCTCGTCCCGGGTCAGGTCATAGACCGCGATGCCGGGAACGCCCCGCCGGCGGCCCACCCAATCCGGATGGCGGAGGGTACGCGCGGCATCCTTGCGCCCGGCGGCCCAATGCTCGCGCACGGAACGGCGCGAGAACAAATAGTCCTTGGACTGGGTCTCGTAATGCTTGGAGCGGTAGATCAGGTGCACCAGCGCCAGCGAGCCGGCAGCGGAAGCCGAGGCGGCGAGGTACTTCGCGTTGGGATCCTCCTTCAGCTCGGGCGGCAGCTTGTCCAGCAGGGCGAGCAGCGCGCGGCTGCGCTCGCGGTTCCGCCGCACCACGTCGGTATTGAAGCGGGTGCGGCTGGAATAGCGGATGTCCTTCTCGCGCTCGGCCACGTCGAGCAGCGTCTTGGGCAGTTCGCCGCGCGCGCTGAACAGATCGACCTGGAAGATAGTGGTATCGCCGTCGCAACCATCTTCCATCATCACGTAATCGAGCGGCGTGTTGGAGACGAGGCCGCCATCCCAGTAAAGCTCGCCGTCGATCTCCACCGGCGGAAAGCCAGGCGGCAGCGCGCCCGAGGCCATGATGTGCTCCGGCCCGATAGTGATGGAACGGTTGTCGAAATAGGCGAAGTTGCCGGTGGGGATGTGGACCGCGCCGACGCTGAGCCGCATCTGGCCGTCATTGAGGCGCGCGAAATCGACATGGGTTTCGAGCGTGCGGCGCAAGGGGCTGGTGTCGTAGAGGCTGAGCGCGGCCGTGCTCCCCGGCGGCTGGAACGGCGCGGCGGGCAAACGCGGGCTGAAGAATCCCGGCACGCCGAAGGCGGCGAGGAACGCGGCGCCGGCTTCGTTCTCCAGCGCGCGAGGCAGCGTGGCGGCGGCAAGCTGCTCGCCGAGCACGCCGGAGGACACCGTGTTCCAGAAGCTGTCGAGCTTCTCCACCCGCGCCTCTGGCGGATTGCCGGCAATGATCGCCGCGTTGATGGCGCCGATGGAGATGCCGGCGA
>JAKAMD010000012.1 GCA_021823875.1 Pseudomonadota bacterium
TTCGCGGACGGGCGCGAACGAAGGGCGAACGGTAGGGCGCCCCGCCGGCGGGCTCAAGCAAGTTGTCATTCCGGGGCCGGCCGAAGGCCGGAATCCATGATCCCGGTCTGGAAATATGGATTCCGGGTTGCTTGGCTTCGTTCGGCCTCCGGAATGACCGAACTTGAGGTTCCATTGACCCCCGCCTTCCGACCGCTTACATCGCGCTCATGGCCAAACGCGACATCCTGATCATTCCCGACACGCGGCTGCGGTTGAAGTCCGAGCCGGTGACGGCGTTCGACGCCGAATTGCGCGCGTTGATCGACGACATGTTCGAGACCATGTACGACGCGCCCGGCATCGGGCTCGCCGCCATCCAGATCGGGGTGCCGCGCCGCCTCATCACCATGGACCTCGCCAAGAAAGACGATCCGCCGCAGCCGGAGGTCTTCATCAATCCGGAGATCACCTGGGCCTCGGACGAGAAATCGACCTACGAGGAAGGCTGCCTGTCGATCCCCGAATATTACGAGGAAGTGATCCGGCCGAAGGCGGTGAAGGTGAAATACCTCGACCGCGACGGCAAGGCGCAGGAGGTCGAGGCCGACGGGCTGCTCGCCACCTGCCTGCAACACGAGATCGACCACATCAACGGCGTCCTGTTCATCGACCACATTTCGAAACTCAAGCGCGACCGGGTGATGAAGAAGTTCAAGAAGGCGCAGAAGCGCGGCGAGACCACGCGCGACGCCTACACGGAAGACACGCCCGAGCACCGCATCGGGTAAGCATTCCACGCTGATCGCGGCACGGAAACCGCCATGCCCCTCCGCCTCGTGTTCATGGGCACGCCCGATTTTGCGGTGCCGACGCTCATTGCGCTCGCCGCCGCCGGCCACGACATCGCTGCCGTCTATACCCGCGCGCCCATGCCAGCCGGCCGCGGCATGGACATGCAGGTGACACCGGTCGAGCGCGAAGCGCGCCGGCTCGGACTTGCCGTCCACACGCCGAAGACGCTGAAGGACGAGGCGGCACAACAGATGTTCCGCGCGCATGAGGCCGATGCCGCCGTGGTGGTGGCGTATGGCCTGATCCTGCCGAAAGCCGTTCTCGAAGCGCCGAAGCTCGGCTGCTTCAACGTGCATGCGTCACTATTGCCGCGCTGGCGCGGGGCGGCGCCGATCAACCGCGCGGTGATGGCGGGCGACGCCGAGTCAGGCGTCACTATTATGCAGATGGACGAGGGGCTCGACACCGGCGCCATGGCGCTGGCCGAGCGACTCGCTCTTCAGCCAGACATGACCGCCGGCGATCTGCACGACGCGCTGGCCCGGCTCGGCGCCGATCTGATGACGCAGGCGCTCGCCGCAGCGGAGCGCGGCGCGCTCACGCTCACGCCGCAGCCGGAAGAAGGCGTCACCTACGCCGCAAAGATTTCCAAGAATGAGACGCGCATCGATTGGTGGAAGCCGTGGTACGACGTGCACAACCACATCCGTGGCCTGTCGCCGTTTCCCGGCGCCTGGTTCGAGCTCGACGGCGTGCGCGTGAAGGTGCTGCGCTCGACCACGGGCGAAGGGTCAGGCGCCCCCGGTACGGTGCTCGACGACAAGCTCACCATTGCCTGTGGTGAGGGCGCGGTGCGGCTCACGCAGGTCCAGCGCGCCGGCAAGCAGCCGATGGGCGCGGAGGAGTTTCTGCGCGGGACGAAGGTGACGCCAGGATCGCGCGTCGCGTAATCGTGCTTCTCCCGGGCGCAGCGCAGCGCGAAGCGGTGCGCTGCAGACCCGGGACCGTTACGAGCTCGAAATTTGATAAGGCCCCGGATCAGCGGCGCATCATTTCGCTGCGCTCGTGCTGCGCCGCATCCGGGGCAGGCCGCCTCTCACGCCGCGTGAAAACCTGCCCAATGATGCCGGCGCGCTTCGACGAATTCGGCGAGATCGTTGTCGGACACTCGCACCAAGTCGGTGTGGCCGAAGCCCTTTGAATAGTCGAGCACCGAGATGTATTCCGGCGTCAGCCGCAGGGTCGGCACCGCCTTGGGATCGGGGTGCGGCAGTACCTTGTATTCCGGATATCGATGCAACAGCAGCTCCGCCGCATGGTTGCGTTCGGTCGGATCGTTGACCTCGGCCACCTGCGCGGCAAGCGACAGCCCCTTGATCTGCAGCGGCTGCGGCACGTCCTTGGCGATCGCCAGCGACACGCGCGGATCGCGCATGATATTGGTGTATTTCTGCCCGTCGCGTGCTACCCGGCAGTAGATCACCAGCCCGTCATTGGCGTAACTGACCACGGTCGCCTGCGGCCAGCCGTCTTCGCGGTTGGTGGCGATGGTCATGATACGATGTTGGTTGAGCAGGTCGACGATCTGCTGCTTGAACTCACGCTTCATGGGTAACGCCCCCTTTCGGAACAATCCTAAAAAGGCCGCTGGCGTTAGGATTTGAGGTGGATCAATCGTGCGCTGCTCCCAACTGGGCATAATTTTGGTGTTAACATTGCTGTTTGCCGCGGCGTTGGCGCTTGGCCGACCGGCATTGGCGGCGGAGCTTTCCCTGTCCGGCAAGGTCGGCAGAGCGCCGGTTCTGCTGATGCTGCAGCAGAAGGATGGCGATCTTTCCGGATGGTATCTCTATCTGCGCCAAGCCAAGCAAATCAGGCTTGAAGGCCACATCGATTCCAAGGGGACGTTCCAGCTTGCAGAATATGCCGGCTCCGATAACCGCAAGACCGGCAGTTTCGAGGGCGCCGCGCAGCAGGACGGCTGGCGGGGGATCTGGCGGAAAGCCGGCGGCGGCCCGGCGTTGCCCTTCACCCTGCGGCAAAATCGCTCATCGGCGGAGGCTTTCGATGGCGCCTTTCGCTGTTCGGCCCGGACCACCGACCGCCAATTCGGCTACACCTATGTGCGCGAGCTGAACCTGCGCCTGTCGAAGGGCGCGGTAACGGCATTCAGCGCCGAGCAGGAGGCGGTTTCCAAGGCCGGCGATCAGCAGGACTGCTCCATCGGCCTCGAGGATCTGGCGCAGAAGCCGGCGGAAGGCGAGTTGCTGCTGGTGAGCAAGGACGAGGTTTCCGATGCCGCGCCCCGCTGCGCGATCCGCATCGTCGGCGCCGGTGATTATCTGTACATTCAATTCGGCGGCGGCACGGACGGCAATGATTGCCGCGGTTCCGACGCAACGATGTTTTGCAGCCCGCGCGCATTTTGGGTACCGATGATCGTGAACCGGATGACCCGTGCCTGCCGCGCAGTCGAGTAAGGCCAGCCCAGGCGAGTACATGTTCCGCTACAAACTCACCCTCGAATATGACGGCGCGCCCTTCGCTGGTTGGCAGGTGCAGCCGGCCGGGCTGACCGTGCAGGGGGTGCTGATGGAGGCGCTGCGCGCTTTCAGCGGCGAGGCGGTGGCGGTGCAGGGGGCCGGACGCACCGATGCCGGCGTGCATGCGCGTGGCCAGGTGGCGCATATCGATCTCGGCAAGGAATGGGACACCGACACGGTGCGCGATGCGCTTAATGCGCATCTGCGGCCGCACCCGGTGGCGGTGCTGGCGGCTGAGCGGGTGGGCGCGGATTTCAACGCGCGCACCTCGGCCCGCCAGCGCCACTACCTCTACCGCATGGTCAACCGTCGGGCCGATCTCGCGCTCGCGCGCGGCCGTGCCTGGCGGGTGCCGCGCCCGCTCGATGTCGAAGCGATGCAGGCGGCGGCGCAGCATCTGATCGGCCGGCACGATTTCACGACCTTCCGTGCCGCCGAATGCCAGGCCAAGTCGCCGGTGAAGACGCTCGATACGCTCGACATCGCGCGCGCGGACGAGACGGTGAATGTCACCACCTCGGCACGCTCGTTTCTGCACCACCAGGTGCGCTCCATTGTGGGTTCGCTGGTGCTGGTGGGCGACGGCAAATGGCAGCCCGAGGATCTCAAGCGCGCGCTGGAAGCGCGCGACCGTACCGCCTGCGGGCCAGTAGCGCCGCCGGACGGGCTCTATCTGATGCGGGTCGATTATTGAGCAGACAGGGTCCCGACGGGCATTCTTATTGATGTGCCCAAAAAAAGACCCGGCACGCGCCGGGTCCTTCGAAGCATTTGAACCGTTCAGGCCATTTTGTCGATGACCGCTCCAGTGCCGGGCGGCGGTGCCGCCTGTTGGGTCGTTTGCGCGCCAGCGTCGTCACCGTCGCCGTCGTGGTCTGGTCCCGGCGGTTCGGCCTTTTCCTGGGAGATCGGCGCGGAATGACCCGTGCCGACTGCCGCTATACTCATCGTGAATTCCTTTCACGCATGACGGTCGCGCCCCATGAATTCTTGGCTGCAAGAGATTAAAAATTCGGTCCCTCCGTTTGTCGGCGTTTTAACGATTGGCTCACCCTTTGCGTTAACCACCGCTCTGGACCTCGCCCGCATTGCCGAATACTTTGCGCGCCATGCCCAGCCTGCCTCACGCTGAAAACTTCGACGACGTCTACAGGCAATTCCGTTGGAACGTTCCCGCCCGCTACAACATCGGCGTCGACATCTGCGACCGCTGGGCGGCGCGCGCTCCCGACCGGGTTGCCATTTTGCATCTGCGCAACGACGGCCGCCGCGAAGAAGTTAGTTTCGGCGACCTGCGCGCCCTGTCCAACCGGCTCGCCAACGTGCTGAGCGCGCATGGCGTCGCGCGCGGCGACCGCGTGGCGATCATGCTGCCGCAATCGCCGGAAGTGGCCGCCGCCCATATCGCGATCTACAAACTCGGCGCGGTAGCGCTGCCGATCGCCATCCTGTTCGGGCCGGACGCGCTGTCCTACCGCCTGCAGAATTCCGGCGCCAAGGCGCTCATCACCGACATGCAAGGCCTCGCCAAGCTTGCCGGCATCCGCGAGGAAGCGCCGGAACTCGCCTGCGTGCTGTCGGTCGACGGCAAAGGCGACGGCGCGATTGCGCTCAGCGATGCGCTGGCGCACGCCGCGCCGGACTTCGCAGCGGTTGACACAGGTGCCGACGATCCGGCGCTGATGATCTACACGTCGGGCACCACCGGCCAGCCGAAGGGCGCACTGCATGCCCATCGCGTGCTGATCGGCCATCTGCCCGGCGCCGAGTTGCCGCATTACGAATTTCCGCAACCAAGCGACTGCTATTGGACGCCGGCCGACTGGGCCTGGGCCGGCGGGTTGCTCGATGCGCTGCTGCCGAGCCTGCATCACGGCGTGCCGGTGGTGGCGCGCCGCATCGACAAGTTCGATCCGGAGGAAGCCTTTGCACTGATGGCAGAGGCGCAAGTGCGCAATGCTTTCATCCCGCCGACCGCGCTGCGCATGATGCGCGCGGTGCCGAGCCCGCGCGGGCGCTACGATTTCAAGCTGCGCAGTGTCGCCAGTGGCGGCGAGTCGCTCGGCATCGAGGCACTCGAATGGGGCCGGGAGGCCTTCGGCGTCACCATCAACGAATTCTACGGCCAGACCGAATGCAATCTGGTGGTCGGCTCCTGCGCCCAGCTCGGCACGCTCAAGGCCGGCTCTATGGGCAAGCCGGTGCCCGGTCATGTGGTGGCGGTGATTGACCGCAGCGGCAATCCGGTGAAAGCCGGCGAGGTCGGCCAGATCGCGGTGAAGCGGCCCGATCCGGTGATGTTCCTGGAATACTGGGGCAAGCCCGACGCCACTCGCGCGAAATTCATCGGCGACTGGATGACCACCGGCGACCAGGGCGTCGTGGACGAGGAGGGTTACATCACCTTCGTCGGCCGCGACGACGACGTGATCTCATCCTCCGGCTTCCGCATCGGACCGGGCGAGATCGAGGATTGCCTGATCCGCCATCCGGCGGTGGCGCTCGCCGCCGTGGTCGGCAAGCCGGACAAGATGCGCGGCGAGATCGTCAAGGCCTTCATCGTGCTGAAGAAAGGTCAGGCGGCCTCCGACGCGCTCGCCGCCGACATCCAGGGCTTCGTCAAGACGCGGCTCGCCGCGCACGAATATCCGCGCGAGGTCGCCTTTATCGAGGCGATGCCGATGACCACGACCGGCAAGGTGATCAGGCGATTGCTGCGCGAGAAGGCCTAATGGTCATTCCGGGCCCGGCGCCTGCGGTGCCGTCCCGGAATGACAAAATCAAGATTGCGCGCCGCCCATGATGAACACGTGGAAGCCCAGACGCCGCTTGGCGAACAGATAGAGCATGATCGATTCCATCACCAGGGCAGAGGAGGTCGCGATCGCGGCGCCTTCGATGCCGATGCGCGGAATGAGCAGCAGGCACAGCACGAGATTGATCGCGAAGGCGATGGCATAGACGGTCGTGCACTGCTTGCGTTCGCCAAGCATGTTGAGCAGGCGTTCGGCCGGCCCGACCGCGGCGCGGGCCAGCATGCCGACGGCGAGAATGAACATCACGGCATAGCCGGACGTGAAGCTGGCGCCAAACAGCGACAACAACGGTTTGCCGAAAATGAGAATCCCCGCGCACAGCGCGAGCGACGGCCAGAAGGTCCAGCGCGCGGTCTCGCTGAAGAACTTGGCGAGTCGCTCCTTGTCGCCGGCGACGTGATACTGCGTGAACTTGTGAGTGGTGGCGCCGGCGATGGCGAAATAGACGAAGGCGACGAGAGCGAGCAACCGTGCGGCGGCATAATAGACCGCGACCTCATCGGGCGAACGGAAATGCTCAAGCGTGATGATGTCGACGTAAGTGAGCAGCAGGTAGAAGCCCTCGACCACGAAGATCGGAATTGAGGTGGCGTACCAGGTCTTCACCGCGTAGCGCTTCGGGCCGTCCGATACTTTCGCTTTCAGGCGGCGGTTGAGCGCGATCAGTTGCCCAAAGGTCACGATATAGGTGGCGGCGACCGCAATCGCCATCGCGGTAACCGCATCGGTCGGCGCGCCGGTCAGCCAGCAGCCGCCGACCAGCAAGACGATGGCGAGCGCGCGCCAGATGTAGAACGGCATCAGCGCGAGGTTGGGCCAGTCATAGGATTGTGCGATACCGGCCTGGATCTGCACCAGGCCGTAGATCGGAATGGTGGCGCAAGCGAGATAGAGCGGGATGACGGTGAAGCGGTCGAGATGCGGCGCCAGCAGGGTGACGATCACCGCGCCGATAACGCCGATGATGCTGGCGACGCCGAAGGCTAGCCATTTGCTGCCGGAAAGGAAACCGCGCAGCAGGTTGGGCTGATCGAGCTCGGTATATTCGGGAATGAAGCGGCGCGCCGCCGAAGACAGGCCGACATCGGACATGGCGCCGATCATCAGCACCCAGGTCCACACATAGATGTAGATGCCGAACTCGAAGCGGCCCATGAAGCGGGCGAGCAGCACCTGCGAGACCAGCGCGAGCAGCGCTGCCGCGACGCGCACCAGAAACACCTTGCCGGCGACCAGTTGCGCCAGCCGGCTGTCGCTTTTGTCGGAGAGGATAGCTTTGACGCGCACCAAGAGGCCCGCGACCGACGAGGCCGGCGCAGGTGTGTCGGAACCGGCCGCGGCCGCGCTGTCATTGCGCGCCGGCGGCCGCGTTGCGTAGGACGGCACGGTCATCGTGCGTTTTTAGCAAGGATTCGTTAAGAATCGGTTGGGTGACTGCCGGTAACCTTAAGGCAGCGACGCGAGGATGCCCTCGACCACTTTGCGGTCTTCCGCCGACAGCGCGGCCTGCGGCGGCAGCGGATCGCCGACCGGATAGCCTTGAATCTGCAAGCCGGCCTTGATGCAGGCGGCGAGATTGAAACGGGCGAAGGCTTCGTTGACGCGCCACATCTCACGCTGCAGCTTCATCGCCTGCGGCCATTGGGCGGCGCGGCAGAGTTCGTAGAGCTGCACGCTTTGGCGCGGTACGATGCAGGCCGGTCCGGCCATCCAGCCGACACCGCCGATCAGCATCACCGCGGCGGGAATGTGCGCGGAAGCCGAGAACACCTTCATGCGCGGCGTGCGGTTCATGATCGAGAGCAGCCGGCCGGTATTGGTGGAGGCATCCTTGATGTACTGGATGCGCGGATGCTCCGAGAGCCGCGCGATGGTGTCGAGCGTAAGATCGCTGCGCTGGAAATTCGGGTTGGTGTAGAGCACCACCGGAATGTCGACCGCATCGGCGATGGCGCGGAAATAGCTCTCGACCTGCGCGTCCTTGAGCGGGAAATAGGCTTCGAGAATGGCGAGGATGCCGTCGGCGCCGAGCTCCTGATAGCGGCGTGCCTGCTCGACGGCGTCCTGCGTTGCGGTCGAGGCGACGCCGGCCACGACCGGCACGCGCTTGTCGGCCGCCGCAATCGTCACCTGCACCACCATCTCGCGCTGCGCGCGATTGAGATAGGCGAACTCGCCGGTCGAGCCGAGCGGCGTCAGCCCGTGCACGCCGGCCTTGATCAGATCGTCGCACAGGCGCGCGAGCACATCGGCCTTGATGCGGCCATCCGGCCCAACCGGCGAGACAAGATAGGGAAAGACGCCGTGGAAATCGGTCATGGCTTGCTACATCGTCTGCGGTCATGCCCCGCAAAAGCGGAACGTCCAACTCCTAATAGCATGGCCGTCCTTTCTCGAAAACGCATGCAGGGGTTGGCTGCACTGCGCTTTCGCAGGGGCAGCAGGCGCATCAGAGCACCCAAAGCGCGTCCTCGGGGAATTCGATGTAACGCTCACCGAGCGTCAGCCGCAGACCGTTGACCGTGAGATCCGCCACGAAGCCGGTCTAACCGGCAAAGCCGCCGCTGTCGAGAAAGCCCCGCTCCTCCGGCGTTGTGGCGCGGCCGAGCACGGGATTGCGGTGCGGGAAGCGGCCGAAGCGGCGGATGATGTCGGCGTGCACTTGCGCCCATTTCAGCCCGTCGGCATCGCCGGCGGCCTTATAGAGGGCGATGCAACGCTCCTGGTCGGCGAGGTCCTCGGAATGCTCGAACGGCAGATAAAAGAAACCGCGCATTTCATTTGATACCTGCGCGTCGAAGCCCTTGAGCAGTGCGCCGGCGGTGATTGCGCGAGCCAGCGGGTCGGTGGCGAAGGCGCGAGCGTCGCCCCGGAACATATTGCGTGGAAACTGATCGAGCAGGATCATCAGCGCCAGCGCGCCCTCGGCGTTCTGTTCCCAGGCGGCAAGCTTGCCGGCCGCTGCTGCTTCGTGCACGGCGAGAAAGCGCCGCCGGATTTCGTCGTCGAACGCAGCGTCCTTCTCGAACCATTTCTTCGGCCCGGCTTCACGCCAGAACGTCACGATGTCGGCGGGCGTGATCTCGCTTTCACTCATCGGGCGTCAGCGGTTGGGCGGCTCAAGGGCTTCGTCGCGCAAGGCGCGGCGCAGAATCTTGCCGACATTAGTTTTCGGCAAATCGGCGCGGAATTCGATCTGCTTGGGCACCTTATAGCCCGCCAGTCGTTCCTTCAGGAAGCTGCGTACGTCGGTGTCAGTAACGGCGGGGTCTTTTTTCACCGCGAACATCTTGGGCGCTTCACCGGAATGTTCGTCGGGCACGCCGATCACCGCGCATTCCAAGAGGCCGCCTTGGGTCATGGCCACGTCCTCGACTTCATTAGGAAATACTTTGAAACCAGAAACGGTGATCATGTCCTTCTTGCGGTCGACGATGCGCACGCGGCCCTGTTCGTCCATGACACCGATGTCGCCGGTGCGAAAGTAGCCATCCCGCGTCGTCACTTCGGCGGTCGCATCGGGCCGCTTCCAATAGCCGGCCATCACCTGCGGTCCGCGCGCACAGATTTCGCCGTGCTCGCCGATCGGCAGCTCGTTGCCGTCGTCGTCGCGGATCGAGATGTCGGTCGAGGGCACCGGCAGGCCGATCGTGCCGGTCCATTCGGCAATGTCGCCGCGGTTGCAGGTGAGCACCGGCGATGTTTCCGACAGGCCGTAGCCTTCGATGATGACGTGGCCGGTCGCCCTCTTCCAGGCTTCTGCCACCGATTTCTGCACTGCCATGCCGCCGCCGATCGCCGCCTTGAGCATGCTCCAATCGATCTTGCCGAAGTCGGGGTTATGCAGGAGTGCGTTGTAAAGCGTGTTCACTGCCGGGAACATGTTGACCTTGTAACGCGCAAGCTCCTTGATCAGGTTCGGAATGTCGCGCGGATTGGGGATCAGGATGCACATTCCGCCGGTGCGCACACCGAACAGAAAACAAGCGGTGAGCGCGAAGATGTGGTAGAGCGGCAATGCGGTGACGACGATCAACCGGTCGATTCTGGGAGGCATATCGACCATCGGCTGGTTCCACGCCTCAACCTGCAGCACGTTGGCGATCATGTTGCGATGGAGCAGCATGGCGCCCTTGGCGGCGCCGGTGGTGCCGCCGGTATATTGCAGGAAGGCGATGTCGTCGGGCTTGATCGCGACCGCGCTAAGCGGCAAGGCGCGGCCGAGGCGGAGCACCTGCTTGAAGCTCACCGCGCCCGGCAATGAATAGGGCGGCACCAGTTTCTTCACGTGGCGCACCACGGCATTGACCAGGGCACCTTTGGCCGTACCCAGCATGTCGCCCATGGTGGCGACTACCACGTGCTTCACCGGCGTTTGCGGCAGCGCCTCGGACAGCACATGGGCGAAGTTCTCCAGCACGATGATGGCTTCGGCGCCAGAATCGTTGAGCTGGAATTCCAGTTCGCGCGGCCTATAGAGCGGGTTGACGTTCACCACGGTCATGCCGGCGCGCAAGACGGCGGCAATCGCCACCGCGTATTGCAGCAGATTCGGCATCATAAGGGCGACGCGCGCGCCTGGTGCAAGGCCAAGGCTCTGGAGCCAAGCGGCGAGCGCCCGCGAGGTGGCGTCGAGCTCGCCATAGGTGATGGACTTGCCCATGCACACACAGGCTTCGCGCGTTCGGTAGGTGGCGAAGCTTTCCTCGAACATCGCCACCAGCGAGCTGTAGCGCGCTAGGTCGATCTCGGCGGCGACGCCTGGCGGATAATGCTGCAGCCAGGGTCGGTTCATGGGCATCCCCTTATGTCCGCCTGTCGTGCCGGCGGCTGGCCTGGAGAATCGGGCGAGTCGAGGCGGCGCGCAAGGGCATCCACGCACTCCGTTTATTCCCGCGCAAGCGGGAATCCAGAGCTTCAGATGGGTGCAACGAAGCGTTCTGCCCTGGGTCCCCGCTTTCGCGGGGGCGAGCGGGACCTGAATGCTAGCGGTCCACGCCGCCGAACGGGACCAGCGGGTTGTCGGTCAGCGCGGCGCGGTCTGGGCGGTCGATGCCCGCCGCGCCGATGAAGGCTTCGAACAATTCGCGCACCGTCCGCTCCGGCAGATCGCGGGTGATGAAGACCAGACGCGTGCGATGGTCGTCATCCGGCCAGCGTTCCAGCCGGGCGGTCGGGTGGAAGATGTGCTGCACGCCATGCACGACCACCGGCGTGTCAGGCATTTCGGCGAGCTTGACGATGCCTTTCACGCGCAGGAGTTGGGCGCCGTAATTGGCGCGCACCAACTCCAGGAACATTTCCAGCGTGCCGGCTGGGATCGGCTCGTCGGTGGTCAGCACGAAGGACTGGATGTGGTCGTCATGCCGGTTGCGGTCGAGATGCTCATGGTCGTGGCCGTGATGGTGATGATCATGGCCGTGGTGCGCGTGCCCGTCGGCATAAGCCTCGGCGGCGAGCCACTTCTTCACGTCCGGGATCTTGCGCGCCGGATCGTAGAGGCCGCAGCCCAAAAGCTTGTCGGCGGTCGCCTCGCCCTTGGCTGCGTAGAGGATGGGCGCCGCCGGGTTGAGCGCATGCAGACGCGCGATCACGCCCTCTCGCTGTTCGGCCGTCGCGATGTCGGTCTTGGTCAACACCAGCCGGTCGGCGACCGCGGCCTGCTTCACCGCTTCGGCGTGGGCGTCGAGCGTCGCTTCACCATTGACCGCATCGACGACCGTCACCACGCCGTCGAGCCGGTAACGCAGCAGCAGGTAGGGATGCACCATGGCGGTGTGCAGCACCGGCGCCGGATCGGCGAGCCCCGTGGTCTCCAACAGCACGCGGCTGAAGGTGCAGCGGCGGGCGTCGAGATCGCGCAGCAGCGTTTCCAGAGCGTCGACCAGATCGCCGCGCATGGTGCAGCACAGGCAGCCCGACTGCAGCAGCACCATGTTGTCGCCGACGTATTCCACCAGCAGGTGGTCGAGCGAGACGTCGCCGAATTCGTTGATGATGACGGCGGTGTCCTTGAGCGCCGGATCGCGCAGCAGGTGGTTGAGCAGCGTGGTCTTGCCGGCGCCGAGGAAGCCGGTGAGCACCGTCAGTGGAATGGGCGGCGGCGGCCGGCGCCGCGTCACATTATCGTCTGACGCGCTCATTTCTTGGCCGTGGAGAGCTTCGCTTTGCGGGGCTTGGAATGGCGCTTGGCGGCCTTCTTCTTGTGATGCTTCTTCTTGGCGGTCACGGTCTGCGGCGCCTTGTCGGGATTGTCGGCCGGGCCGGTAAACACCACAACCGGCGGCTCGGTGTCGACCGGCGGGCCGAGCACATATTTGCCGGCCGTCGCTTTCAGGTTGGACAGCATGAAGGCTTGCGCCGAGCCGGCGTCGCCATCGGCGGTCGCCGAATTGTCTTCCTCGTCATTGTCCTCGGAAGGCGGTTTGCGGCGATGCCCGCCGCACATTTCATCGCGCAGGTTCGGCGGCTGCGCGTCAATCGGGGCGAGCTCATTGACGGTGCCGAGCGAGGGGGTGAGCCAGGACAATGCGCCGCTGTTGAAGCCGGTTTCCAGGAGCTGCGCCGCTTCCTGCGTGCGGGTCAGGCCGGAATAGGAGCCGAGCACCACCGCGATCAGACGGCGGCCGTCGCGGGTGGCGGAGGCAACCAGATTGAAGCCGGAGGCGCAGATGAACCCGGTCTTCATGCCGTCGGCGCCGGGATAGCGATCGAGCAGGGTGTTGTAATTGTGGATGATCCGGTTGCCGTAGCGGATCGAATGGATGTGCCAATAGAAATCGTCTTGCGGAAACTCCTTGATCAGCGCGCGCGCAAGGATCGCGAGATCGCGCGCCGAGGTAACATGGTTTTCCGCCGGCAACCCGTTCGGATTGACGAAATGACTTTCGGTCATGCCGAGCCGGCGTGCATTGGCGTTCATCATGTCGGCAAAACCGGCGATTGAGCCGCCGACGCCTTCCGCGATGGTCACCGCGATGTCGTTGGCGGATTTGACCATCATCATCTTGAGCGCGTTGTCGACAGTGACGCGGGTGCCGACCTTGAAGCCCATCTTGGTCGGTTGTTGCGCTGCCGCATTGCGCGACACCGTGAGCAGCGTGTTGAAGGTGAGGCGGCCCTCCCTGATCGCACGCAGCGTCGTGTAGGCCGTCATCAGCTTGGTGACCGAGGCCGGATACCAGGGCTGGGTGGCATTGCTCGCGTACAGCACCTTGCCGCTGGCGGCGTCGATCAGCAGCTTGGCCTCCGCCTGAGCGCGGGTTGTGGCCGTCAGGCCGAACGCCAGCGCGGCGAAGCCGATTAGCAGGGGGCGCAATTGGGTCAAAGAAATCACGATTCGCGGTCCGGTGGAGCGAGCGTTGAGCAGCGGTGTGGGTTCCATAGCCGGCGGCGCTAGGCTATCTAAGCTCAGTGCGGGAGGCAAAGCCGGCCGTGCCCCCGATGTGAATCATGGTAAGTCGCGTTTATCCGTTGGTAATGCGACCAAAATTCGGCACTGGAGGTGCGCAATGACCGCAGCCATCGTCGGTTGGGCCCATACGCCATTCGGGAAGCTCACCGGCGAAACCGTCGAAAGCCTGGTCGTGCGCGTGGCCGGTGAAGCGCTCGCGGACGCCGGTATCGGTCCCAAGGACGTCGACGAGATCGTGCTCGGGCATTTCAATGCCGGCTTCTCGGCGCAGGATTTTACCGCCTCGTTGGTGCTGCAGGCCTCGCCCGAACTCCGTTTCAAGCGTGCGACCCGGGTGGAAAACGCCTGCGCTACCGGCTCCGCCGCCGTGCAGCAGGGGCTCAAGGCGATCGCCGCGCGGTCGGCGCGCATCGTGCTGGTGGTCGGCGTCGAGCAGATGACCACGACCCCGGCGCAGGAAATCGGTCGTAATCTGCTGAAAGCCTCTTATGTACGCGAGGAAGCCGACATCGATGGCGGCTTCGCCGGTATTTTCGGCAAGATCGCTGGGCTTTATTTCCAGAAATGGGGCGACCAGTCCGATGCCCTGGCGATGATCGCCGCCAAAAACCACAAGAACGGCGTCGGCAACCCCTATGCACAAATGCGCAAGGACCTCGGCTATGACTTTTGTCGCACGGAAAGCGAGAAGAACCCGTTTGTCGCGGGGCCCTTGAAACGCACCGATTGCTCGCTGGTTTCAGACGGTGCCGCCGCAGTGATCTTGGCGGATATCGAAACGGCGCTCCGGCTCAACAAGGCGGTCGCCTTCCGCGCCGCCGAGCACGTGCAGGACTTCCTGCCGATGTCGAAGCGCGACATCCTCAAATTCGAAGGCTGCGCGGTGGCTTGGCAGCGCGCGCTGAGCGAAGCCGGGATCAAGCTCACCGACCTGTCGTTCATCGAGACCCACGACTGCTTCACGATCGCCGAATTGATCGAATACGAAGCCATGGGGCTCACCCCGGAAGGCCAGGGCGCCATCGCCATCAAAGAGGGTTGGACCCAGAAGGACGGCAAGCTGCCGGTCAATCCTTCCGGCGGTCTGAAGGCCAAGGGCCATCCGATCGGCGCGACCGGGGTATCCATGCACGCCATGACTGCCATGCAGCTCATCGGCGTGGCCGGAGATTTGCAAGTTAAGAATGCCCGCCTCGGCGGAATCTTCAATATGGGCGGCACTGCGGTGGCGAACTACATCAGTATTCTGGAGCGCATCAAATAGGAATATCGGCTTGGAATTCCTGTTTTCGAGCGAGTGGTGCTGGATTGCCAGGTGAAACCGGGCATTCGGTAAAAAGGTGCCACTTTGTGGGCCAGTGACGATTTTTCTAGTTTCTTGAAGTTGATCGATGGAGTAGGACATTGTTACTGTTATGAGTTGTAATTTTGAAATTTACAGGCAGGCGGTTTGTCGGCTTCCATGAAGGGGCGCTAAATGACGAATATCCCCACCGATCTGTTGCGCACTCTGGTCGCCGTAGTTGATCTGCGCAGTTTCACCAAAGCTGCCGCTTCGCTCGGCCTGACCCAGCCGGCGGTCAGCGCTCAGATCAAACGCCTGCAGTTTCTGCTTGGCGGCGATGTCTTCGATCGCAGTGTTCAAGGCGTCAGCCTGACCCAGCATGGCGAAATGGTTGTCAGCTATGCGCGCCGTCTTTTGGCGATCAACGATCAAATCGTTCATCTCGGTAACTACGGTCCTCGTCAGGAGCTGGTTGTCCGTATCGGTACCTGCAGCGATTACATTGCGTCGGTGTTGCCGGGAACGCTGGCGCGGTTCCGCGAGCGCTGGCCGGACGTATGCTTCGTCGTGCGGACCGATACCTACGATCCGTTGCTGCGCGACCTGCGCAACGGCGCGCTCGACGTCATGATCGGGATTTCAATCAGCCTTCCGACCGACGCGTATCGAAGCTGGGCGGAGGAAGTGGTGTGGGTGCGCGGTGGAAAGACCCGGATCGACGAGGATCAACCCATCCGTCTCGTCTCCTATGGCGACCCTTGTGCCTATCATCGGCTGGCGGTCAACGCGTTGCGAGAGGCTGGGTTGCAGTGGGAAGATGTATTCATCGGGCCGAGCATCACAACGCTCGCCGGCGTGGTCTCGATCGGCCTCGGCATTATGCCGATCTCACGGCGTATCGCCAGCGAAGTCGGCATGACGATCTGGGAGGATGCGCCGCTGCCGAAGTTGCCCGACGTCTACTGTGGGGTGCATGTGCGTGAGGGCGGCGCCCGCGCCGCCTATGAACAATTGGCGGACGAAATCACCGTTGCGTTGCAGGCGGCGCCGGTCGGGGCTCCGAAGCTGGTCGCCGTCAACAAATCGCACAAGGCGAGCCCGGCGGCCTAAACGTCAATTTTCGCGAATTTTGCGATCCGCGGCCGGCGGCAGGAAGGCATCATCGAAAATGTCGTCGAGCTTCGGCTTGGCCGCGGTGAATTTGTAGGCCAGCGCGAGTTGATCGATCGCGCGCGCAAAGCGGCCGCGGTCGATACCGCCATATCCGTTCGCCCTGACCTCGGGCGTCACGATATCGTCGTGAATCACCATCTGCAGCCGCTTCAGCTCTAGGTCCTTCTTGAGCGCGTCGTTTTGCTTGAGCACCACGCTGACCGCGGCGGCCGGTGATGCGACAGTTTGCTTCAGGCCCTTGAGAAAGGCGCGCAGAAAACCGCGCACAGCCTGCGGATGCGCGTCGGCGAAGCGCGTGTTGACGATGATGGCATTGCCGTAGAGATCGACGCCGTAATCGGCCATCAGCATCACGACAATATCATCGAGCGGCACGCCCTTGTCGTCGAGATTGATGAAAGATGAGAACGCTATGCCGGTGATGGCGTCGACCTGGCCGGCAGCCAGCATCGGCTCGCGCAGCGGCGGGCCGATGTTCTCGACCGTGACCTTGGCGGGATCGATGCCGTTGACCTTGGCGAAGATCGGCCACTGCGCATAGGCGAGATCGTCCGCCGGCGCGCCCAGTTTCTTGCCCTCCAGGTCCTTAGGCGTGGCGATGCGGCGGCTCTTGCGGGCGATCACCGCATAGGCCGGCCGGTTGTAGACCATGAATACGGCCTTGACCGGCGCCTCGGGATTGGCGTCGCGGTACTTGATCAGCAGATTGAGGTCGGCAAAGCCCATCTCGTGGCTGCCGGATGCCACCCGCTTGATCGCTTCGAGCGAACTGGCGGCCGGGTCGACGGCGACATTCAGGTCTTCCGCCTTGTAGTAGCCCCGGTCGAGCGGCAGCAGGAACAGCGCCGCCGGCCCCTCGATGGCGCGGTCGAGCGTGAAGCGGATGGCGGTTTGTTCCGCCCTGGCGCCGGTGGCCAGCAGGGCGGCAAGCGCAACCGCCGCCCAGGCCAGTCGGCCCGCGCGCCGAGCGCTCGTCATTCTGATTTTTTCCGCATCCCGTGTTGGCATCGTTCCGACAGTCGCCAATCCTTTAGGGCCGGTTCAGCAATAACCATGCTCTCACAAAGAGCAAGCCAAACGGCGCCGAATGCCGAGCGTCTTTGCACACATAGCTAACATTGCGGGTGTGGCGTATCGGCGCGTTAAGATTCTCGCCGGTGAGAATCGGGCAACTTGCGATATCCTGACCGCCAGAGCGTGAAGCCATGGCTGTGGCAAGACCGGAAATGGCGGCCTCCGACATTCCATCCTTTCGCGCGCCCTACGCGCCGGCGGATGAGACCATCGCTGCGCGCCTGCTCGATACCGCCGCCCACGATGGCGCGGCCGAGGCGCGCATCGACGAGCGCGCCAGTCGGCTGGTCGCGGCGATCCGCGCTCATGCCGGCGGCCTCGGCGGCGTAGAGGACTTCCTGCACGCCTATGCGCTCTCCACCAAGGAGGGGCTGGCCCTGATGGTGCTGGCCGAGGCCTTGCTCAGGGTGCCCGACGCTATCACCGCCGATGCCCTGATCGAGGACAAGCTCAGGAGCGGCGATTGGACGCACCACGACACCCGCTCGACCGCGTTTCTGGTGTCGGCCTCGGCCTGGACGCTCGGCATCACGGCGCGCATCATCCATCCGGGCGAGACGCCGGAGGGCATCGTCGAGGGGCTGGTCAAGCGACTCGGCCTGCCGGCGGTGCGCACCGCCACCCGCCAGGCCATGCGGCTCCTTGGCTCACATTTCGTGCTCGGCCGGACCATCGGCGAGGCGTTGGCGCGCGCCGGCGCCCACCGCGAATTCCTCTATTCCTTCGACATGCTGGGGGAAGGCGCCCGCACCGCCGCCGATGCCGAGCGCTATTTCGAGTCTTATGCGCAGGCTATCACGGCGATCGGCAAATGCGCAGGTGACACGGCGCTGCCGCGCCGGCCCGGCATTTCGGTCAAGCTGTCGGCGCTGCATCCGCGCTACGAGCCGCTCGCGCGCGAGCGCGTGCTGAAAGAGGTGACCCCGCGCGTGCTGGAGCTGGCGCGGCTCGCCAAACGGCATGCGCTCAATTTCACCGTCGATGCCGAAGAAGCCGACCGCTTGGAATTGTCGCTCGACGTGTTCGCGGCGGTGTTGCGCGATTCATCGCTGGCCGGCTGGGACGGCTTTGGGCTGGCGGTGCAGGCCTATCAGAAGCGCAGCAGCGCCCTGATCGACTGGATCGCGCAGGCGGCACAAGCGCTCGATCGCCGCCTAATGGTACGGCTGGTCAAAGGCGCCTATTGGGACACCGAGATTAAGCGCGCGCAGGAGCGCGGGCTCGCCGACTATCCGGTGTTCACGCGCAAGGCGATGACCGATCTCTGCTTCCTCGATTGCGCGCGCAAGCTGCTGGCCGCACGGCCACGGCTCTATCCGCAATTCGCCACCCACAACGCGCTCACGGTGGCGAGCGTGATCGAGGATGCCGGCGGCACCGAAGGCTACGAGTTCCAGCGGCTGCACGGCATGGGTGAGGCGCTCTACGAGACGCTGCTCGGCGAATGACCGGCGCTCACCTGCCGTGTCTATGCGCCAGTCGGCGGCTATGCCGATCTGCTGGCCTATCTCGTGCGCCGCCTGTTGGAGAACGGCGCCAATTCATCGTTCGTGTCGGTAGCAGCCGACCCTGCCGTGCCGATCGCCGTTATTCTGAAGCGCCCGCAAGACTGGATCGGTAAGCCGGAGCGCGCGCGCCATGCGCACATCCCGCTGCCACGGGATCTATTTGCGCCCGAATGGAAGAATTCGTCCGGCGTCGAATTCGGTGACGGTGAGGCGATCGACGCCTTATTAGCCGAGATCAAAGCCGCTGCGCGCCTTGGCGAAGCGGTGCCGCTGATCGACGGCGTCGCCGTCAAAGGCCGTCAGCGCGACGTGCTGTCGCCGATCGATGGCAGCGTGATCGGTACGGTGCAGGAAGGTGATGCGGCGATTGTCGCGGCGGCGATGGGCGCGGCGCAAGCCGGCTTTGCGGGCTGGAACGCGCGGCCCGTAGTCGAGCGCGCCGCCGCGCTTGAACGAGCCGGCGATCTTATTGAGCAAAACCGCGCCCGGCTGATCGCATTGTTGCAGAACGAGGGCGGTAAGACGCTCGACGATTGCGTCTCGGAAGTGCGCGAGGCCGCCGATATGTGCCGATACTACGCCGCTGAGGCCCGCCGTGCGTTGGTGCCGCGGGCATTGTCGGGTCCGACCGGCGAGAGCAACGAATTGCGCTACCGTGGCCGCGGGGTTTTCGTCTGCATCAGCCCGTGGAACTTCCCGCTCGCCATTTTCACCGGCCAGATCGCGGGCGCGCTGGCTGCCGGCAACAGCGTCGTCGCCAAGCCGGCCGAGCAGACGCCGCTCGTTGCCGCGCAAGCGGTGAAGCTCTTGCATGAGGCCGGCGTGCCGCCGACCGCGCTGCATCTGGTGCCGGGCGACGGCCAGGTCGGTGCCATGCTTGCGGCGGAGCGCACGGTCGCCGGCATCGCCTTCACCGGCTCGATCGAGGTCGCGTGTCTCATCAACCGTGCGCTTGCCGGCAAGGACGGACCGATTTCGCCCCTGATTGCCGAGACCGGCGGGGTCAACGCCATGATCGTCGATACCACCGCATTGCCGGAACAGGTGAGCGATGACGTGATCGCGTCGGCCTTCCGCTCCGCCGGCCAGCGCTGTTCGGCGCTGCGTTTGTTATGCGTGCAGGACGACATTGCCGAGCGCGTGCTCACCATGGTGGAGGGCGCGGCGCGTGAACTGAGCGTTGGCGATCCGCGCGATCCGGCAACCCATGTCGGGCCGGTGATTGATGCCGAAGCTAAGGGCAAGCTCGCGCGCTGGATCGCCGATATGCATGGTGACGTGCGCTTCCGCTGGGACGAGGAACGCCCGTTGCCCGCGCAGGGCACCTATGTGACGCCGACCATCATCGCGCTCGATAGCGCGCGCGAACTGAAGCAGGAAGTGTTCGGTCCGGTGCTGCATGTGGTGCGCTGGCGGGCTGGCGAACTCGATGCGTTGCTCGACGACATCGCCGCCAGCGGCACCGCGCTGACCCTCGGCATTCATTCACGCATCGACGCGACGGTCGAATACATCGCGGCGCGGCTCCCGCATGGCAACATCTACGTCAACCGCAACATGATCGGCGCGGTGGTGGGCTCGCAGCCTTTCGGCGGCAGCGGACTGTCCGGCACCGGCCCAAAGGCGGGCGGCCCGCATTATCTGCAGCGCTTCGCGCTGGAACAGGTGGTGACGATCAACACGGCGGCTGCCGGCGGCAATGCTGTGCTGCTGAGCGAGGAGGAGTAGCGGTGCAGCAATCTGGCGCGTCACCGCAGTCCCTTATGGGGCCTGCCTCGCTGCCGTCCGTAACCGCCTACCGCCGCCGCCAGAGAGGACGCGCGCTTCCAGATTAATCACGCGTCACGGTATTAACCGTATTGACCGGTAGATCGGGTATTCTCCGCCCCATGACTGATTCGATTACCCGCCTTTATGACGCCGTGATGGCCGCCCGGGACACCGACCCGGCGAAATCGCGCACGGCCCGGCTCATGCGCGCCGGACGTGCCAAGCTGGCCAAGAAGGTTGCCGAGGAAGCGGTCGAGGTGGTTATCGACGCCATGCATGGCCAGCCCGAGGCGGTTGTCCAGGAAAGCGCCGATCTCATCTATAATTTGGTGGTGCTTTGGGCCCAGATCGGACTCCGCCCGGAGGATATCTGGGCCGAAATGCGGCGGCGCGAATTAATGTTCGGAATTGCCGAAAAAGTGCCTAAGGATATGGTACAGGCACCCGCGCGGCGGCGGGTGGTGACGCTCGAACCCGGGCGCGCGCGCAAACGCCGCTAATTCCGGATATTTCCAGTCGAGAGTTTGCTGATGACGGTTCAGGCTGCCGAGCCGCGTTCCTTGCTTCGCCGGCTTTATGATTGGTGCATCGACGCCGCCCACAAGCCTCATGCCCTGTGGACCATGAGCGCGGTCGCCTTTGCCGAAAGTTCGTTCTTTCCGGTGCCGCCGGACGTGATGCTGGTTCCGATGTCGCTGGCGCGGCCGGAGCGCGCCTACCTCATGGCGATCTGGTGCACGGTGGCCTCGGTGGCCGGCGGCGTGCTCGGCTATGCCATCGGCGCGCTGCTCTATGACTCGGTCGGCGCCTGGCTGATCCACCTTTACGGCTATGGCGACAAGGTCGAGGCTTTCCGCGCGGCCTATGCGCGATGGGGCGCCTGGATCATCCTGCTCAAGGGGCTGACGCCGATCCCCTACAAGATCGTGACGATCACTTCGGGATTTGCCGGCTACAACTTCGCTCTCTTCGTCCTGTTCTCGGTCATCACGCGTGGTACGCGCTTCTTCGTGCTCGCGTTCCTGCTCCACCGTTATGGCGAGCAGGCCCGCCACATCATCGAGCGGCAGCTCGGCTTGTGGACCCTGCTGTTCGCCGTGGTGCTGATTGGCGGGATAATCGCGGCGCTTTACTTGATCTGAGCGAATCGGCTTTCCTCATTTTTGCCATCGGCCAGCCGTAGTGGAGGCTGTTGGCGCAGATGCCGTGTAGGCCATTTGCTATTGGGCGGCCGACCTGATGTCGGTTTCACCGGCCATGAATATCAAACGGGTCTCGATCCGCTGTTCCAAACCGGCCGCGCTTGCCTGCGCGTTCGCCGCCGTTTTGGCGTTGACGAGCGCCTTCGCGCAGGAGCCGGGGCAAGGAGCCGGTAACGCCGGAGAGCCTGGGTTTCTTGCGGCCATCGGCCACTGGCTCGATCAACAGGCCGAGAACCTCAACGCAAGCTTCAAGGGTGCTGGCAAGGGTATCGAGAATTTCGGCCACGAAGCCGGCATTGCTGCCCGTACGACCGTCGATAACGCCAAGGGTGCCGCCGATACCGTCGCCGACCTCTCCAACGCCCGGGTGGTATCCGGCCATGCAAAGTGTCGGATTGCGCCCAATGGCGCGGCCGATTGCCGAGCCGCGGTCGC
>JAKAMD010000289.1 GCA_021823875.1 Pseudomonadota bacterium
GCGCCATCAACGCCATGGTCGAGGCGGCGGGGCTGCGTATCGTCGGCCAGAAGCGGGTGCTGATCACCCGCGCGCAGGCCGAGAAGTTCTACGGCGTGCACAAGGAACGGCCCTTCTTCGGCGAACTGGTCGCGTTCATGACCTCCGGCCCAGTCGTGGTGCAGGTGCTGGAAGGCGAGAACGCCATCGCCAAGTACCGCGACGTGATGGGCGCCACCGATCCGTCGAAAGCCGCGCCCAACACCATCCGCAAGGTGCACGCCAAATCGATCGGCGAGAACTCGGTGCACGGCTCGGACGCGCCGGACACGGCGGCGAAGGAGATCGCGCAGTTCTTCTCGGAGAACGAAATCGTCGGCTAGCGCGCGCACGCGTGATCCCGGATAAGATCACGCGAACCAAGAACCGCGGCGCGCGAGGGGAGGCCGGGTGCATTCGATCGCGCAGATGCTGGATCCGGCGGCCTGGGGCGCGCTGCTGACGCGCGGCTGGACCGAACTCGGCGAGACGGGATTCTGGCTCGCCGTCGTCAAGATCATCTGGATCAATATCCTGCTGTCGGGCGACAACGCCGTGGTCATCGCCATGGCGTGTCGTGGCCTGCCGCCGCGCCAGCGGCTGTGGGGCATGGTGCTGGGCGCCGGCGTCGCAGTCGTCCTGCGCATCGTCTTCACCGGCGTCGTCGCCTCGCTGATGCTGCTGCCGTACTTGAAGATCATCGGCGGCCTCGCGCTGTTCTACATCGCCGCCAAGCTCTTGGTGCCGGACGATCCGCAACACGACGGTGCCGAGGCAGCCGCGTATCTTTGGCGCGCGGTCTATATCGTCGCGGTCGCCGACATCATCATGAGCCTCGACAACGTGATCGCCATCGCGGCGGCGGCCGAAGGCAACATGGCGCTCTTGGTGCTCGGGCTCGCCATCAGCATTCCGCTCATCGTGGCCGGCGCGGCGCTGATCATGGCGCTGCTCGACCGCTTCCCGATCCTGATCTGGGCCGGGGCGGCGCTGCTCGGCTGGATCGTCGGCGAAGTAATGTCGACCGACGCAGCGACCGCCGGCTATCTCACGCGGAGTTTCGGCGCCGCCTTCGCGCATGACGTCGTTTATGTCGCATCGGCAACCGGCGCGGTGCTCGTTCTGATCATCGGCGGTCTGTGGCGGCGCGCCAAGGCGCCGAAACCGAGCGAAGTCTAACCTTCCCGCGTCATTCTGGGGCCGGCCGAAAGCCGGAACCCGGAATCCAGAAAGCCCTCGGAAAATGTTTTGGATTCCGGATCGCCGCTTCGCGGCGTCCGGAATGACCAGTATATTGATTTGATGAACCAGACCGTCCGACTCCCGGTAAAGCGCATCGGCTATTCGGCCTGTCCGCACGACTGCCCGTCGACCTGCGCGCTCGAAGTCGAGATTCTCGACGCGCATACCATCGGGCGCGTGCGTGGATCGAAGGACAACGACTACACCGCCGGTGTGGTCTGCGCCAAGGTCGCGCGTTACGCCGAGCGCGTGCATCATTCGCGACGCCTGCTGCATCCAATGCGGCGGGTGGGGGCGAAGGGCTCCGGCGAGTTTGCGCCGATCTCCTGGGACGACGCGCTCGATCTCGTCGCCGAGAAATTCGTGCAGGCCGAGCAGCGCCACGGCGCCGAAAGCGTCTGGCCCTATTACTACGCCGGCACCATGGGCCTGGTGCAGCGCGACGGCATTCACCGTTTGCGCCACGTGAAGAAATATTCCGGCTTCCATTCCACCATCTGCGTCAACCCGGCCTATGCCGGCTTTGCCGCCGGTGTCGGCAAGATCGCCGGTATCGATCCGCGCGAGATGGTCAAATCCGATCTGGTGGTGATCTGGGGCACCAATCCGGTCAACACCCAGGTCAATGTGATGACCCATGCGGTGCGCGCGCGCAAAGAGCGCGGCGCCAAGATCGCCGCGGTCGACATCTACATGAACGGCACCATGGAGCAGGCCGACCTGCCGGTGCTGGTGAAGCCCGGCACCGACGCGGCGCTCGCCTGCGCGGTGATGCATTGCCTGTTCCGCGACGGCTTTGCCGACTGGGATTATCTCGAGAAATACACCGACGCGCCGCGCGAACTGGAAGCGCACTTACGCGCGCGCGATCCGCAATGGGCCTCGGCGATCACCGGCACGCCGGTCGAGACCATCGAGGAATTCGCCAAGCTGATCGGCGAACGCAAACGCGCCTTTTTCCGCCTCGGCTATGGCTTCGCGCGTTCGCGCAACGGCCAGGCCAACATGCATGCGGCAAGCTGCATTCCGGCGGTGACCGGTGCCTGGCAGCTCGAGGGCGGTGGCGCGCTTCACGTCAATGCCGACATCTTCAAACTGGACATGACGCTAATCGAAGGCCGCGATGTGTGGGACCGCTCGGTGCGCATGCTCGATCAGTCGCGGGTCGGCGCCATCCTCACCGGCGACAAAGAGGCGTTGGCGGACGGCCCGCCGGTCGACGCCATGATCGTGCAAAATACTAACCCAGTCTCGGTCGCGCCCGACCAGAACAAGGTGAAGCAGGGCTTTGCGCGTGACGACCTGTTCGTCTGCGTGCACGAGCAGTTCATGACCGAGACGGCGCGGATGGCCGACCTGGTGCTGCCGGCCACCATGTTTCTCGAACACGACGACGTCTATCGCGGCGGCGGCCATCAATACATCATCCTCGGGCCCAAGCTGATCGATCCGCCGGGTGAATGCCGCAACAATCATGAGGTGATCTGCGCGCTGGCCAAGCGCCTCGGCGCCGAGCACACGGGCTTCACCATGAGCCCGCGCGAACTGATCGACGATCTGCTGCGGCGATCGAGCCGCGGCACGCTGGTTGAATTGGAAGCCAATCGCTGGCTCGATTGCCAACCCTCGTTCCGCCAGTCGCATTATCTCGACGGCTTCCCCTGGCCGGATGGCAAATTCCGCTTCAAGCCGGACTGGGACAATGTGCCGTTCCGCAGCCCTTATAAGGAAGGGCCGATTAAGGACCTTCCGCCGCTGCCCGACCATTGGACCGGCATCGAAGAGGCCGATGCCGAGCATCCTTTCCGCCTCGCCACGTCGCCGGCGCGCGGCTTCCTCAATTCGACTTTCAATGAGACGCCGACCTCGCTCGCCAATGAGCAGCGGCCGACGGTGATGATCCACCCGCAAGATGCCTCGGCGTTGAGCGTCGCCGACGGCGATCTCGTTGTGCTGGGCAATGGGCGCGGGCAGGTGCGCCTGCACGCCAAGCTGTTCGATGGCGTGCGGCGCGGTGTCTTGATCGCGGAGTCGATCTGGCCAAACGCGGCCTATCCCGACGGCTGCGGTATCAATTCGCTGACCGGCGCCGACCCGATCGCGCCCTATGGCGGCGCCGCCTTCCACGACAACAAGGTGTGGGTGAAGCTTGCCCCGGATGCGGCGCAGCACCATAAGCGCGTTCACGCGCGTCTTTGACGCGCTATGGTGATGCGCCGCTGATCCGGGGCCGTTCAAATCTCGGAATTTGCAACGGTCCCGGGTCTGCAGCGCACCGCTAACGCGCTGCGCTGCGCCCGGGACAAGCTCACAGCTCTTTGCCGATCATGCGATCGACGGAATAGGGACCCCCGCCGCGGATTGCGATGGCGAACATCACGATGCCGAGCAGCAGCACGTATTCGTAGCCTCCCTTGGCGACGGCAAAACCGTGCGCGAAGTGAATGGCCAGGAAAGCGATGCCGAGCTCGATGGCGATCGCCGCGGCGAAAAAGCGCGTGAACAGCCCGATGATGATGCAGATCGCACCGACCGTTTCCAGGAACATGGCGGCGAGTGCGAAAGCGGCGCCCGGGTTCAGCCCGTTCTTGGCCATGTAGGCGGAAACGCCGGCAACGCCGGCCATGCTCACCTTGACCCAGCCATGCATGAAGATGTTGTAGCCGATGATCACGCGCACGAGCGTGTCGGCGATATCGCGCCACGAAGCATAAAACCCAGCAAGCCCCGGATAGAGGAGCTTGGTATCACTTGTCCCGCTCATAATTGATTCCCCTGTTGTCGCCCCGCTTTGTCTTGCGGTTTTTTTGAAGACGCGCACTCTTACAACACGGGACGGTTGTCCGCCATTCAATCCGGCGTGTCCGGCACAAGAAAAGTGCGTTGCGGCGGACTGGCTCCCGCGATGCGGCAACGGTTGCCGTCGACCTGCACCCGGCCTTCCGCCACCAGCCTGAGCGCCTGCGGATAGATGCGGTGCTCCACCGTGAGCACGCGTGCGGCCAGCGTTTCCGCGTCATCGTCATCGTGCACTGCAACAGCGCCCTGGGCGATGATCGGGCCGCAATCCATCTCCGGCACCACGAAATGCACGGTGGCGCCATGGATCTTCACGCCGGTCTCGAGCGCGCGCTCATGGGTATCGAGCCCCTTGAACGACGGCAACAGGGCCGGGTGGACATTGATCATGCGGCCGCGCCAGGCTTCGACGAAGCCGGTGGTCAGGATGCGCATGAAGCCGGCCAGGCAAATGAGCTCGATGCCATTCCGGTCGAGCACCTCTTGCATGGCCCGGTCGAAGGCGGCGCGATCCTTGCCGTAGGGCTGGTGGTCGACGACGTCGGTGGCGATGCCGGCGGCGCGGGCAATGTCGAGGCCGCGTGCTTCCGGCCGGTTCGAGAGCACCAGCACGATCTCGGCCGGATAGTCTTTCGCCTTGGCGGCTTCGATCAGCGCCGCCATGTTGGAGCCGCGGCCGGAGATCAGGATGGCGACGCGTTTGCGGCTCATGTCGGTTCTCTCGC
>JAKAMD010000290.1 GCA_021823875.1 Pseudomonadota bacterium
GTTACCAATGTACCGAAGCAAACTCTTTCTCGGCCACGTCCAGATCCAGTGAAACCCCAATGAAAGCCCTGCTCTGCACCCGTTACGGCACGCCCGACGACCTTGAGATCGCCGATATTCCGGAACCGCAGCCCGCTGCAGGCGAGGTGGTGGTGCGGGTCGCGGCCGCCGCGCTCAACTTCTTCGATACGTTGATCATCGCCGGCAAATATCAGCACAAGCCGCCGTTCCCGTTTTCACCCGCCGCCGAGTTCGCCGGTACGGTCGAGCGCATCGGTGCCGGCGTGAGCGGCTTTGCGCCCGGCGACCGCGTGCTCGGCAATATCGGCTGGGGCGCCGCGCGGGAGAAGGTCGCGGTCCCCGCCGCGAAGCTGGTGGCGATCCCGGCGGGGCTGGATTTCGACCAGGCCGCCGGTCTCACCGTCACCTATGGCACCACGCTGCATGCGCTGAAGGACCGCGCCAAGTTGAAAGCCGGCGAAACGCTGGCGGTGCTGGGCGCGGCCGGCGGCACCGGCCTGTCGGCGGTCGAGATCGGCAAGCTGATGGGCGCGCGGGTGATCGCCTGCGCCTCCTCCGACGCTAAGCTCGCCTTGACGCGCGCGCGCGGCGCCGACGAAGGCGTGAACTACGCCACGACCGATCTGAAGGTCGCACTGCGTCAGCTCACCGGCGGCAATGGCGTCGATGTCGTCTACGACCCGATCGGCGGCGAGCAGGGCGAAGCCGCGCTGCGCGGCATGGATTGGGGCGGGCGTTTCCTGGTCATCGGCTTTGCCGCCGGCGACATGCCGAAGCTGCCGCTCAATCTCGTGCTGCTGCGCAGCTACGATGTGCTCGGCGTCTATTGGGGTGCCTGGGCGGAACGCCATCCGGCCGAGCACAAGGCCAACATGGAGCAGATCCTCGCCTGGTGCGCGGAAGGGAAATTGTCGCCGCACGTGCAGGCAAGCTATCCGCTTAGCGAGGCGGCTACGGCGCTGAAAGCGATCGCAGCACGCCAAGTGATGGGCAAGGTGATTTTGCGGCCGTGATTCTTAGCGGCCGAATGTGCCGCCCAGCCTGTTCAAGGCGTCGCGCGCCGCGTCGCGATGCAGCGGTGTGATGTGGTCCGCCACCAGCTTAAGCGTGGCGGCAAGCACCGCGGCATCGTCAGTGAAACCGATCACCGGCAGCACGTCCGGGATGGCATCCATCGGCAGCACGAAATAGGCAAGCGCCCCGACCAGCGCGCCCTTCACATGCAGCGGCGTGTCGCGGTCGAAGGCGCAGTAATAGGCGGCGAGCAGATCCTCGGCGAAGGGAATGCGCGCGAGGCCGGCGCCGAGCTTGCGCCAGAAGCGGCGGCGCAGGGCGCTGTGGTCAATGTCGTCGCGGGACCAGAATGCGGCGCGGGCGAAGCTCATCTGGGCTATGTGGGCGGCCGGGCAGGGCCGCGCAAGGCGTCCCGAACTAGCCCGCGATTTTGTCCATGGCCTCGGCCAGCTTGATATCGAGCTCGGTCAGCCCGCCGGCATCGTGGGTGGACAGTGTCACGTCCACCGTCTTGAAGACATTGAACCATTCCGGATGGTGATCCAGCTTCTCGGCGACCAGCGCGGCGCGGGTCATGAAGCCGAAGGCGGCGTTGAAATCCTTGAATATGAAGGTCTTGGTGATGGCGTCGCGGCCGGCCACTTCCGACCAGCCCGGCAGTTTGGCGAGGGCCACTTTGCGCGCCTCCGCGCTCAGTTTTTGCGCCATGACAATGACCTCCGGGGCGAATGCGCGGACCCTCGCAAAGCGTCCGTCCTGACCTTAACTTAGAGGCGACAACTCGAGCTTACGAGGCTTGCATGTCCTGGTCATTGAATATCGGCAAGGTGGCCGGCACCGTGGTGCGCATCCACCTCACCTTCCTGCTGTTTCTCGCCTGGATCTTCGCCGCCAGCTACGCCTCCAGCGGTGCCACCGCCGCCTGGGACACGCTCGTGTTCATTGTGCTGTTGTTTCTGTGTGTGCTGCTGCACGAGTTCGGCCACATCTTCACGGCGAAGGCCTTCGGCGTAGCGACGCCCTACGTGACGCTCCTGCCGATCGGCGGCGTGGCGCAGCTCGAGCGTATTCCGGAAGAGCCATGGGAGGAGTTTCTCATCGCCATCGCCGGTCCGCTGGTCAATGTCGTCATCACGCTGTTGCTGGTGATCGCCGCCGGCGCCAACCTGCAGCCGGATGCGGCGGCGGTCGCCAACATGAAGGTGTCGATGATCGACCGGCTGGCGATCGTCAATCTGTTCCTGGCGCTATTCAATCTGATTCCGGCGTTTCCGATGGATGGCGGCCGCGTGCTGCGCGCGGCGCTGGCGAGCCGCATGGGCTTTGTGCGCGCCACCGAAGTGGCGGCGCAGATCGGTCAGTTCGTCGCGTTTGCGCTTGGCTTCATCGGGCTGCTGTTCAACCCGATCCTGATCTTCATCGCCATCTTCGTCTATCTCGCGGCGTCGTCGGAAGCGCATATGGTGGCGCTGCGCGCGGTCTCGCGCGGCGTGCCGGTGAGCCACGCCATGATGACGCGCTTCGCCACGCTGACGCCGCAGGACCACATCGACGAAGCGGTGCAGACCTTGCTGCAGACCAGCCAGGGCGAATTCCCGGTGATCGACGGCGCCGGCAAGCCGGTCGGCGTGCTCGACCGCGGCGCGCTGATCAAGGCGCTCAAAGTGCTGGGGCCGGACGCCCGCGTCGGCGACGCCATGAGCCCGGAATTCCCAACCATCAGCTACCGCGCCACGCTCGAGCAGGCCTTCAAGCTGTTGCAGGAGAAATCGGTGCCGGCGGTCGGCGTGGTCGATGCGGGCGGCAAGCTCGCCGGTTTTGTCACCGGCGAGACTGTGGCCGAGATGATGATGGTGCAGGACGCCATGCCGCGCGGCAGCCATATGGGGCCCTGGGGCCGGGCGGCGGGGGCGTGACGGTAAA
The DNA here is from genome assembly GCA_021823875.1 of Pseudomonadota bacterium. GTDB lineage: Bacteria > Pseudomonadota > Alphaproteobacteria > Rhizobiales > Xanthobacteraceae > Pseudolabrys. The sequence continues at coordinate 2,959 of JAKAMD010000290.1, forward strand.
AGCGCCTGAAAATTCGGCCGCCGGGGCGTTGCCCTGCGCCTTTTTCTGACTATATTGCGCCGCAATAGCGTTGCGTCGCGGGTCCAAGGGGGCCCGCGCTTTGGTTTCGAGGACAAGCGCGCTTGTCCTGAACCACCGCAACGGACACCGATTTAATCCGGGCCAGTCGGCCGCCACCGTAACCCTCCTCCGCCGGCGGGGGAGGAAGAACAGAGCACCATGAACCTTCGCAACATCGCTATCATCGCCCACGTCGACCACGGCAAGACCACGCTGGTCGATCGCCTGCTGCAGCAGTCGGGTGTCTACCGCGAGAACCAGCGCCAGGTCGAACGCGCCATGGACTCCAACGACCTCGAGCGCGAGCGCGGCATCACCATCCTGGCCAAGGCCGCTTCGGTCGAATGGCAAGGCACGCGCATCAACATCGTCGATACCCCCGGCCACGCCGACTTCGGCGGCGAGGTCGAGCGCATCCTCAACATGGTGGACGGCGCCCTGGTGCTGGTCGACGCCGCCGAGGGTCCGCTGCCGCAGACCAAGTTCGTGGTGTCGAAGGCGTTGAAGATGGGCCTCAAGCCCATCGTGGTGATCAACAAGGTGGATCGCTCCGATGCACGTCCCACCGAGGTGGTGAACGAGGTGTTCGACCTGTTCGCCGCGCTCGACGCCACCGACGAGCAGCTCGACTTTCCGATCCTTTACGGTTCGGCCAAGCAGGGCTGGATGGCGACTTCGCTGGAAGGTTCGCAGGACGACGGCATGAAGCCGCTGTTCGAGCTGGTGCTCAACCATGTGCCGCCGCCGCAGGTCGAGGACGGACCGTTCCGCATGCTCGGCACCATCATCGAGCCCAATCCCTATCTCGGACGCATTATCACCGGGCGCATCACGTCCGGTTCGGTCAAACCGAACCAGGCGGTCAAGGTGCTCGATCGCGAGGGCAAGCTGATCGAGAACGGCCGCGTCACCAAGGTGCTGGCCTTCCGTGGCCTTGAGCGTTTGCCGGTCGATGAGGCGGAAGCCGGCGACATCGTCGCCCTGGCCGGCCTGCCGAACGCCACCGTCGCGCACACCATTTGCGACCCGTCGGTCGAGACGCCGATGCCGGCGCAGCCGATCGATCCGCCGACCCTGGCGATGACGTTCCGCGTCAATGATTCTCCGCTGGCCGGCACCGAAGGCAGCAAGGTCACCGGCCGTATGATCCGCGACCGGCTGCTGCGTGAAGCCGAAGGCAACGTGGCGCTGCGCGTGCGCGAGTCGGACGACAAGGACGCCATGGAAGTCGCAGGCCGCGGCGAGTTGCAGCTCGGCATCCTGATCGAGACCATGCGCCGCGAAGGCTTCGAACTGTCGGTGTCGCGGCCGAAGGTGCTGCTCCGCCGCAACGAGGCGGGTGAACTGGAAGAGCCGATCGAAGAAGTCGTCATCGACGTCGACGAGGAGCACTCTGGCGTCGTGGTGCAGAAGATGTCCGAGCGCAAAGCCGAAATGATGGAGATGAGGCCGTCCGGTGGTGAACGCGTGCGCCTCGTGTTCTACGCACCGACCCGCGGCCTCATCGGCTATCAGGGCGAGTTGCTCACCGATACCCGCGGCACCGCCATCATGAACCGGCTGTTCCACGGCTACGCGCCACACAAAGGCCCGATCCAGGGCCGCCGCAACGGCGTGCTGATCTCCAACGACAAAGGCGAAGCCGTAGCCTACGCGCTGTGGAACCTGGAAGACCGCGGCCCGATGATGATCGAGCCGGGTTGGAAGGTTTACATGGGCATGATCGTCGGCGAGCACACCCGCGACAATG
>JAKAMD010000291.1 GCA_021823875.1 Pseudomonadota bacterium
ACACCGGGAACAGGCCGCATTCGACGGCAAGCCGCGCCAAGCGGATCGTGTCGTGCGAGGCCGATCCCCAGCCGAGCGGGCACGGCACGTGGATGTGGATGTAGCGCGCGCCATGCATGCCCATGGCTTTGAGCACCTTGCGCTCGAGATCGTGCAGATCGGCGACGGTAGCGGTCGCCACATAGGGGATGCCGTGCGCAACGGCAATCTTGGGCACGCTCTTGCCGGTACCGAACACGTTGCCCGGTTCCGGCCCTACCGCCGGCGTGGTGGCGGTGCGCGCGGTCGGCGGTGTCGCCGAGGAGCGCTGCACGCCGGTGTTCATATAAGCTTCGTTATCGTAGCAGATGTAGAGCACGTCGTCGTTGCGCTCGAACATGCCGGACAAGCAGCCGAAACCGATATCGGTGGTGCCGCCGTCGCCGCCTTGCGCGACCACCCGCACCTCCGGGCGCTTCTTGACGCGCATGGCGGCCGCAACACCCGACGCCACCGCCGCGGCGTTGCCGAACAGCGAATGCATCCAGGGAATCTGCCACGAGGTTTCCGGATAGGGCGTGGTGAAGACTTCCAGGCAGCCGGTCGCGTTGACCGCGATGACATTGCCTTGGCTCGCGCGCATGGCGGCGTCGATGGCATAGCGCGCGCCCAGCGCCTCGCCGCAGCCCTGACAGGCACGGTGGCCGCAGGTCAGCGCGTTGGAGCGATCGATCGAAGCCTGCACCGAGCGTGCGGGCTCCGACACCAACCGGTTGCCGACCGTGAAGGTGCCCTTCTGGTAGAAATGCAGTTTCTGCGTCGCCGGTGAGGCGGTCGTATCGGTCATGCTTACCTCACTGAGGCGCAGCCTGGCTCTCGCTCAGGCGTCGCAATATGTTTTCGGCGATCGGTCCGGAGCGGCGCACCTTGCGCACGTGATGCAGCTCCTTGGCGATAATGTCTTCGTTGAGATCGAGGAAATGCGCGCCCTCCCAGGGCTGCGCCTCGGCGCGCAGGAACACCCGCTGCAGCGAGGCGCGCGTCACCGGCCGGCCACCCAGCCCGGCGATCACCGAATGCACATGCGGCGCGTTCGGCGTATTGCGGAGGGCAAGGTCGACATTGCTGGCGAGCTGTCCGCCCATACCGACGGCAAAGCTCTTCTCGATCACCACCACGTTCTTGCAGCCGGCCAGCAGCTTGCGCAATTCCGCGGTCGGGAAGGGCCGGAAGGCGACCAGCGTGACGAGACCGATGCGCACGCCGTCTGCGCGCATCTCATCGATTGTGTCCTTGATGGTGCCATTGATCGAGCCCATGGCCACGACCAGCATTTCGGCATCCTCGGCGCGGTAGGTGCGCAGGAGCCCGCCGCTATCGCGGCCGAAGCGCGCCTTGAATTCCGCGGCGAATTCAGGAAGCAACCGCAACGCCAGCGTCTGCTTGTAATGCTGCAGGAAGCGAACCTCGGTGAAGGCATCCGGCCCGACCATGGCGCCGATCGAGATCGGATCGGTCGGATCGAGCACCTGCACCGGCTCGTAAGGCGGCAGGAAGGCGTCCACGTCTTCCTGGCTCGGAATGTCGACCCGCTCGACCGCATGCGTCAGGATGAAGCCGTCGACGCAGACCATCACCGGCATCGACAGTTCCTCGGCCAAACGGAAAGCCTGGATGTGCAGATCGAGCGCTTCCTGGTTGGTCTCGGCGAAGAGCTGCATCCAGCCGGCGTCGCACATCGACATCGCGTCGGAATGGTCGTTCCAGATGTTGATGGGCGCGCCGATCGCGCGGTTGCCGAGCGTCATGACGATCGGCAGACCGAGGCCGGAGGCGTTGTAGACGGCTTCCGCCATGAACAAGAGGCCCTGGCTGGCGGTCGCCGTATAGGCGCGCGCGCCGGCAGCGGAGGCGCCGATCGCGACTGACAAAGCGGCGAATTCCGATTCGACGTTGATGAATTCGCAGTTCTGCAGATGCCCCTCTCGCACCAATTCGCCGAGCCCTTCGACGATGTGAGTCTGCGGCGTGATCGGATAGGCGCAGATCACCTCGGGCCGGCAGAGCGCGATCGTCTCGGCCATCGCATGGGAGCCTTCGACTTGTTTCAGCATGACGAGGCTCCCTAGACTGCGGCCGGCGCGGCTGCGACCGCCTCATAGGCGGCGGTGGCGGCGGCGACATTGGCGTCCCCGATCTTGCCCGGGAACTGCTGACGGATGGCTTCGGCGACCGAATTCAGCTTCACGACTTCGGTCAGCGCGGCGAAGGCGCCGAGCAACGCGGCATTAGGCACCGGACGGCCGACATGCTTGAGGGCAAGCTCGGTCGCGTTCACCGCCCGCGCGTGGCCGGCCGGCAGCCTGGCGACCTGCGCGCCGATATGCAGGTCTTCGAAGGACTTGTTGGTGTTGACCAACAGGTAACCATTCGGACGCAGCCCCTGGAACACGTCGATGGCGTGGAACAATGTCGGGTCCTGCACGATCAGGGCGTCCGGCTCCATGATCGGTTCGCGCAGGCGGATTTCCTTGTCGTCGATTCGGCAGAAAGCCACTACCGGCGCCCCCATGCGCTCGGAGCCGAAACTGGGAAATGCCTGGGCATGGGCGCCTTCCAGGAAGGCGGCGACGGCGAGCAATTCCGTGGCCGTGACCACCCCCTGCCCGCCTCGTCCGTGGATTCGGATTTGGAACATCAAGACCCTTTCGTAGCGGCGTCGCCCGCACGCGGGCTGTCAATACGCCCTGCGGGCGCCGCCGCCTTTGATCTGTCGCAAGATCACCGGTATTGCTGTGGGTCGAAGGGACGTGAGCAGCGCGCGCGCACATTTATTGCGGCGTCCCTAAAGGCGCCGCAATAAATGTTCCGAACAAATTGCGAACCAGGGTTCCGTTTAGGCCGGAAGCTGTTTCTGCCCAGCGCGCTTCGCCTTGATGGCGGCCCGCACCTTTTCCGCCGTCGCCGGCAGCGAAGTGATGCGCACACCAACCGCGTCGTAGATTGCGTTCACGATCGCCGCAGCGGTCGGCACCAAGCTGGGCTCGCCGACGCCCTTGGCGCCGAACGGACCGGTCGGATCGTAGCTGTCGACGATATCGACATGGACTTCGGGCATGTCGAGCGACGTCGGCATGATGTAATTGGTCAGATTCGGGTTGATCTGCCTGCCCTTCGCGTCGAACAGCATCTCCTCCTGCAGGGCAAAGCCGATGCCCATGGCGACGCCGCCCTCGACCTGGCCTTCCACCAGCGTCGGATTGATCGGCGTGCCGCAGTCATGCGAGGCGCAGATGCGGATCACTTCGACCTCGCCGGTTTCATCGTCGACGTCGACCTCGGCGATCTGCGTGGCATAGACATACGTCGCAAACGGTTTGCCCTGCCCGGTCTCCGGATCCATCGCGACCGTCGGCGGGTTCCAGGAGGCGCTGCCGAGCGGCGGCTGGCCGAGCACGACCTGGGCACGCTGGGCGACCTCCCCGATCGGCGCACTGCGCTGCGGGAACCCCTTCACCTGGATGCGATGGTCGCGCGCTTCGAGCTGGCTCGGCTTCACATTGAGCATGGGCGCGGCCGTCTCGAACAGAATTTCCCGCGCGTTCTCGGCCGCTATCCGGATGGCATTGCCGGTGACATAGGTGGTGCGGCTGGCGATGGCGCCGGTGTCCATCGGCGTGGTGTCGGTGTCGGCGGATACGATCTGCACGTCGTCGGCGGCGATGCCGAGCGCTTCGGCCGCGATCTGGCCGAGCACCGTGAGCGAGCCCTGGCCGGTCTCCACCGTGCCGGTGAGTACGGTGGCGGTGCCGTCCTCGTTGACCTTTACCACCGCCGCGCTCGGATTGGCCGAAACCGTGAAGCCGATCGGGTACCACATGCAGCCCATGCCGCGTCCGCGCCGTTTCATCGCTGCGCCTCCCAACCGAAGCGGGCCGCCGCCTGCAACAACGACTCCTTCACCACCACGCTGTGCAGCACTTGGCCGGTCGGGCTCGGCGAGCCCTCCACGAAGGCATTGCGCAACCTGATCTCGAGCGGGTCGATGCCCAATTCATGGGCGATCTCGTCCATCTGCGATTCGTAAGCGAAACAGACCTGCGGCGCGCCGAAGCCGCGCATGGCGCCGGTCATGGTCTTGTTGGTGTAGACGACATAGGCCTCGGCCAACACGTTGTCGATGCGGTAGGGGCCGGGCGCCAGGATGCAGGCCTTGCCCAGCGTGGTCTCGCTCCACGAACAATAGGCGCCGCCGTCGAGGATCAGGCGGATCTTGCGCGCCAGGATGCGGCCGTCCTTGGTGACGCCGGTCTTGTAATCCATGATGATGGGGTGGCGCGTGGTGGTGGCGATGAACTCTTCCTCGCGCGTGAACAGGCCTTTGACCGGCTTGCCGGTCATCTTGGCCAGCATGGCGAGCGCCGGCTCCTGGCTGATCTCGTTCTTGCCGCCGAAATTACCGCCGACGATGGTGCCGATCAGGCGCACGCGGTTCATTGGCAGCTTGAGCGTGCGCGCGAGATCGGCGCGCGCAAGCGTGATCCGTCCGATGGTGGCATAGACCGTGAGGCGGCCATTGGCGTCCCAATCGGCGATGGCGGCATGCGGCTCGAGCGGCACGTGCTCGACCATCTGGGTCGAATAGGTACCCTCGAAGATACGGTCGGACTTGGCGAATCCCGCCTCGACGTCGCCTCTGCGGATCACCTTGGTGGCGTAGATATTGCTGTTGGGCGCGTGCACTTTGTGCGCATCCTCGCGCATGGCCTCGCGCGGATCGAACACC
>JAKAMD010000292.1 GCA_021823875.1 Pseudomonadota bacterium
CGAGAGCCCGACTCTCTCGCATGACGAACACAAGCACGTGGTCGAATGGTGCATCGACCAGGCGAAGGGACGCGTCCCCGTGGTGGCCGGCGCCGGCTCGAATTCGACCAAGGAGGCGATCGAACTATCGCAGCACGCCGAAAAGGCGGGCGCCGACGCGGTGCTGATCGTCACGCCCTATTACAACAAGCCGACCCAGGAAGGGCTCTACCAGCACTACAAGGCAATCAACGACGCCATTGGTATCCCGATCATCATCTACAACATCCCGGCCCGTTCGATTGTCGACATGTCGGTCGACACTATGAAGCGGCTCTACGAGCTGAAAAACATCGCCGGCGTGAAGGACGCCACCGCGAACATGACGCGGGTGACGCAACAGCGCGCCGTCATAGGCGATGACTTCAACCAGCTCTCAGGCGAGGACATCACCGCGCTCGGCTTCATGGCGCATGGCGGCCACGGCTGCATTTCGGTGACATCGAACGTGGCGCCGCGGCTGTGCGCGGAATTCCAGGCCGCCTGCCTGAAGGGCGATTTCGCGACCGCCCTCAAGCTGCAGGACAAGCTCGCGCCGCTGCACGTCAACTTGTTCTGCGAGACGAGCCCCGCGCCGATCAAATATGCGATGTCGCTGATCGGCAAATGCGCCGAGACGGTGCGCCTGCCCATGGTGCCGGCCAGCGAGAAGGCACGCAGCCTTGTGCGCGAAGCCATGGTGCATGCCGGGCTGTTGAACTAGCCATGGCCATGCTCGACGATTTCAAGAAGTTCGCCTTGCGCGGCAACGTGGTCGATTTGGCCATCGGCGTCGTGATCGGGGCGGCCTTCGGCGCGATCGTGCAGTCGATGGTCGGCGACCTCATCATGCCGGTGGTGGGGGCGATCACCGGCGGCCTCGACTTTTCCGATTACTTCCTGCCGCTCTCCTCCAAGGTCTCTGCCGTGACGCTGGCGGAGGCAAAAAAGCAAGGGGCTGTATTGGCTTGGGGGCATTTCCTCACCGTAACGCTTAACTTTATCATCGTCGCTTTCGTGCTGTTCCTGGTCATCCGGGCCATGACCCGGCTGATGGCCCAGGAGGAAAAGAAGGCCGAAGAAGCGCCGCCAGCCCCGACCAAGCAGGAAGAGCTGCTCACCGAAATCCGCGATCTGCTCAAGTCGCGTTGAGTTCCCGAACGTCATGGCCGAGAAGCAAGAGCGCCGCATCAAGGTGGTGGCCGATAACCGCCGGGCGCGTTTCAATTACGAGATTGGTGAGAGTATCGAGGCCGGCATCGCATTGACCGGCAGCGAGGTGAAGTCGCTGCGCCAGGGCCGCGCGACCATCGCCGAATCCTACGCCGATGCACGCGGCGGCGAGATCTGGTTGGTCAACGCCAACATCCCGGAATATCTGCAGGCCGGCCGCTTCAACCATCCGCCCAAGCGGCCGCGCAAGCTGCTCTTGCATGCGCGCCAGATCAATCGTCTGGTCGGCGCGGTCGAGCGCGAGGGCATGACCATCGTGCCGCTCAAGCTTTATTTCAACGAGAAGGGTCGCGCCAAGGTCGAGATCGCGCTGGGGCGCGGCAAGAAGCTGCGCGATAAGCGCGAGACCGAGAAGAAGCGAAGCTGGCAGCGCGAGCGTGGACGCTTGCTGCGGCAGAGAGGGTGACCGAGATGGCGCCGCCGACCAAGCTCGACCATTGCGTCATCCACGTTTCCGACTGGGAGCGCTCGAACGCCTTCTACACGCAAGTACTCGGCGCCGAGCTGGTAGCGCGGCCGGTGGGCTTCGCCTACCGCTTCGGCGACAAGCAGCTCAACGTGCACGGACCGGGGGTGGCGCCGGCCGAGGTCGCGCGATTGCCGGTGCAGCCGGGCAATAGCGATCTCTGTTTCGAATGGATGGGGCCGATTGCGGATGCCATCGCCCATCTGCAAGCGCATGGCGTCGCCATTGAGCGCGGGCCCTTGCAGCGATTCGGTGCCAAGGGGCCGGGCACGAGCGTATATTTCCGTGATCCCGACGGCTCGCTGATGGAATTTATGAGCTATAGCGGCTGATACCGAGGGAGAACGGTCATGCCCGAAGCGCCCGGCACGCATAATCCGAACATTCTGCCGCCCGGCATTCCCGCGCCGGAAGACGACGGCGGTGCGGATCACCTGACCGGCATGGCGTTGCCGGACCTCGCTCTACCGGCGACCAATGGCCGCAGCGTCAGCCTGGCGGCGCTCCGGGGCCGTACGGTGGTGTACATCTACCCGCGCACCGGTGTGCCGGGCCAAGCCTTGCCGGAAGGCTGGGACGCCATCCCCGGCGCGCGCGGCTGTACGCCGCAGTCCTGCGGCTTTCGCGATCATTTCGCCGATTTGCAGCGGCTCGGCGTCGCGCATCTGTTCGGCCTGTCGACGCAGGACACAGCCTATCAGCGGGAGGCCGCGAGCCGCCTGCATCTGCCGTTCGCGATCCTGTCCGACGAAACACTCGCCTTCGCCCGCGCGCTCAAGCTGCCGACCTTCGACGTTGCCGGCATGACGCTGTTGAAGCGCATGGCACTGGTGATCGACGACGGCGTCATCACCAAAGTATTCTATCCGGTGTTCCCACCCGACAAGAATGCGGCGGACGTAATCGCCTGGCTTCAGGATTCCAAGTAAGTCCGGATATTCGCGAACACCTTGCGGAACATTTCCGGCGTCAGCACGCCGGTGTTGGTGTTGTAGCGCGAGCAGTGATAGCTCGAGAACAGTTTGATCTCACCGAGCTTGTGGGCGCCGCCGTGTTTGAACGGCGTCGCCGACTTCTTGGCGCCAAGCGCAGTGACCGCGCTGTCGTGCGCGATGCGTCCGAGGGCCAGGATGGCGGTGAGCTTCCTCATCTCGGCAATGGTGGCGATGAGGAATTCGCGGCAGGTATTGATCTCAGCCGGCGTCGGCTTGTTCTCAGGCGGCACGCAGCGCACCGCATTGGTAATGCGGCAGTCGATCAGCTTCAGCCCGTCGTCGGGATGCGCGGCGTACTCGCCGCGCGCGAAGCCATAACGCGCCAATGTCTCGTAGAGCAGTACGCCGGCATAATCGCCGGTGAACGGCCGCCCGGTCCGGTTGGCGCCTTGCAGGCCGGGCGCGAGGCCGACGATAAGCAGTCGCGCGTCAAGCGGCCCGAAGGAGGGGACCGGGGCGTTGAACCAGGTAGGCTCTTTTTCGCGCCAGCGATTGCGGAAGGTGGCCAGCCGCGGGCAAAGTGCGCAATTGCGCCCGGGCTTGCCGTCCGTATCCGCCATGCGTCACCGTTATTCGAAGTCCTCTTCGTCGTCGTCGGCCGGGGCACCGGCGCCGGCGCGCTGCGGCGTCGCCGGGCGCTGCAGGAATTGCGGCGTGTGCTGACGTTCATCGCGGGGACCGCGTTGGTCGCGCTGCTCGCGCGGCGCGCGCTCGGTCGGGTCGCGGCCGATCTTGCTCTGCAGCTCGACGATGTCCGTGAACACATCGGCTTGGCGGCGCAATTCGTCGGCCACCATCGGCGGCTGGGTCGAGATGGTCGATACCACGGTGACCCGCACGCCCTTGCGTTGCACGGCCTCTACCAGCGAGCGGAAATCGCCGTCGCCGGAGAACAGAACCATGTGGTCGATCGAACCGGCGATCTCCATCGCGTCGACGGCAAGCTCGATGTCCATATTGCCTTTGACTTTGCGGCGGCCGGTCTGGTCGACGAATTCCTTGGTCGCCTTGGTGACGACCGAGTAGCCGTTGTAATCGAGCCAATCGATCAGCGGACGGATGGAGGAGTACTCCTGATCCTCGATCACCGCTGTATAATAGAAGGCACGCAGCAGATAACCGCGCGATTGGAATTCACGCAGCAAACGCTTGTAGTCGATATCAAAACCAAGCGATTTAGCCGTGGCGTAAAGATTGGCTCCATCAATGAACAACGCGATTTTTTCACCCGGAACGGTCATGTTGTTGTCTCTCTTGCCTTCTTCGCTTTCTTGGCAGGCTTGCTCGATACCTGCATTTCAGATCGAAGCCGTGCCTCGCATGCGCGCAAGCAAGGACAGCTTTGAGGCAGCGTTATGGAACGATTGAGGGCACCTGATCGAATTTTATGGCACCCGCACAATACCGCCCTAACCGTTAATTCCCTGTCGGTTGGGGCCGTCTGCGGTTTACGTGGGTACCAGAGGGTTAGGGCTAAACCAAGACAAAAATGCTTGAAATCCGTCAAGCGAGAGGCTACCTAGCTGTCCGTTTCCGGACAAAAGTTCCATCGGAAGGAGTGACAAGCCAATGGCCCGTGTCACCGTTGAAGACTGCATCGATAAAGTTGAAAATCGCTTCGATCTCGTGCTTCTGGCGGGCCATCGGGCGCGCATGATTTCGTCGGGGTCTCAAATTACCATCGACCGCGATAACGATAAAAATCCGGTTGTCGCGTTGCGCGAGATCGCTGAAACGACGGTATCTCCCGGCGACCTCAAGGAAGACCTGATCCATAGCCTGCAGAAATATGTCGAGGTTGATGAGCCAGAGCCGGAAGTGCCGCTGATCGGCGCCGGATCCGGTGCCAGCGTCGACGCCGACGATACCGACGTGGTCATGGCCGAGCGCATGACGGAAGAAGAGCTGCTCAAGGGCCTGGAAGGCCTCGCGCCGCCGGAAGAGCCGCCGGAAGAGGAGGCGGAGTAACCGCTTTCTTGGCTGATTGATATTAATTTTACATAACGGCCCGGCCAATAGCCGGGCCGTTGGTCATTTCGTCAA
>JAKAMD010000293.1 GCA_021823875.1 Pseudomonadota bacterium
GCAATGCGCTCGATGCGCTGGATTCGCTCAAAGTGGCGCTGATCGACGGCTCGGTCGACCGGTCGACCCTCGCCCGCCTCAAGGTCGCGGCCGAGGGGCTGACCGAAGCCACGGGCGATGCCGGGCTCGACTCGGTCATGCAGGAGATCGACCTGCGCCTTGCGGTTGAGCTTGCCAAAGCCGGAATGTCATAGGCTGTTCCTGCCGGAACTGGCGCCCGGAGCCGGAAATACCGGCGCAAGTCACTGGCTTGTCATCATAAACTGGCATTTGCACGGCGCGCATTCGGATATTGTCCGGGCGCCGGCAGCCGTATATAAGCCAGCCGCACTGAGGGTAGATCAAACTACAAAAACTATAAGAAGAAGCAGGGAGTTCGGTGGGATGACGGTGAAGACCAAGACTTACCGGCCGACGGAGAAAGAACCGTTCATGAACGAGCGGCAGCGCGAGTATTTTCGCGCCAAGCTGCTCGCCTGGCGGGAAGATATCCTGAAAGAAGCCAAAGAAACGCTGCAGCATCTGCAGGAAGAAAACCAGAATCACCCCGACCTCGCCGACCGGGCCTCGTCGGAAACCGACCGGGCCATCGAGCTCCGGGCGCGCGACCGCCAGCGCAAGCTGATCGCCAAGATCGACGAGGCGTTGGTCCGCATCGACGACGGCACCTACGGCTATTGCGAGGAGACCGGCGAGCCGATCTCGCTGCGCCGGCTCGAAGCGCGGCCGATAGCGACGCTGTCGGTGGAGGCGCAGGAGCGGCATGAGCGGCGCGAGCGGGTTTATCGCGACGATTGAGCGGCGCGCGGCCCGCGATCAGGTCAGGATGCAAAATAAGCAATGCCCGATGCCCGGCCCCGCGCCGGGCATCTTCATATCGGCGTCCGCGTTTCGCCGGCGGCGCTACCGGCAATAATGCCGGCGGCCGTCATAGCCCACATAGGTCCCGGTTCTGGGATCGAACGAGCGATAACGCGAGAAGCAGTAATTCACCCAGCTATCATAGTCCGGTCCGTAGTAGCCGGGCGGACCATCGTAATAATAGGCCGGTCCATCATAGCGGTTGGCCTGCGAGGCGATGATGCCGCCGAGCAGCAGTCCGCCGATGACCCCGGCCGCCACCGCGCCGCCGCCACCACCATGATGGTGACCGCGCCAGCGCACCTGGGTGAGGGGGGTGCTGACGGTGGATTTCAGCGCCGCGGCGCTCGAGGTTACCGGCGCGGCAAGCACCGGTGTGGCGGCGCTGACGAGCAGTCCGAGCGCGGCAACAACGCTCGTGAAGCGTGTGAGCTTGTGTGTGCGCATGGGATTGATCCTTTCGGATTTTTACAAAGCCTGCACGTTCGGGTGCCGAAACGCATTGACCCCGGTCAAACGTAACAAGGCGCCCGTGCCGCTTACCACTCGGCGCCGCCGTCCGGCTTGATGTCGGGCACGCGGCGGCCACGTGTGCGTTCGTAACTGTGGTTCCAACGCGAAATGGCGGTCCGCGGTTCCGGCATCAGCGCGCGTGCAAAGAGTCCAAATAGTGCGCCGAAGGCGAAGCCGCCGATATGCGCCCACCAGGCGACGCCGGCCGCGATCTGCGGCATGCCGAGTTCGTGGGTGCCCTGCAGCACCTGCAGCACGAACCAGATACCGGCGAAGACGATCGCCGGCACCGGGATGAACAGCGGGATGATGACGATCGGCACGATGGTGACCACGCGCGCGGTCGGATAGATCACCGCATAGGCCGCGATCACCGCCGCAATGGCGCCGGAGGCGCCGAGCACCGGCTCGGGCGAATCCGGGTGGGTGACCACATGCACCGTGCTCGCCGCCAGCGCGCCGGCGAGATAGAGCACCAGGAACCAGAGGCGGCCGAAACGCGCCTCCATGGCGGGACCGAAGATCCAGAGAAACCACATGTTGAAGATGATGTGCAGCCAACCACTGTGCAGGAAGGCGTCGGTGAGCAGCGGCCAGTAGTTGCCGGGATCGAGGCCGTAGGAGCGCGCCAGCAGCGGGTGCGAATAGCGCAGCGGAATGAGCGCGTATTGTGCGAGCACTGCGTTGAGCACGTCGCCCGGCAGGCTCATGGTCCACAGGAACACCGCCGCATTGATGGCAATGAGCGCGAGCACGGCGACCGGCCATTTGGCGCGCGGGGCGGTGTCGATGAAGGGGAGCACGACAGTCTCCTTGCGCAGGAGCCAAAATCGCAACAGCGAGTGGCAATTCCAACAAGCTCTCATGTCGGAACGACACGAGTTGCGCGCAAGCCGGCACAGACAGCCTCTGCATTTTCTTTCGGTGGCGCGTTTCCTGCGCGGCCGGGCGCAAGGCCCGGTTATTCCACCCGCTCCGCCGGTATCGCGTAGACCACGGCGCCGGTGCCGCACCAGGAATGGACGCGAAACAGAAAGCGATAGTCTGGAAGCATCTGCATGAGCCAGAGCGGCGTCGCCCAGATGCCGTCCGCATTGTGATAGACGGTAGCCGCGATCAGCGGCCGGGAGGCTAACAGCGATTGGCGTGCGCCCTGCAGGACGGGAAGCTCGGCACCTTCGAGATGCAGCTTGACGAAGCTGGGCGAGATCCCGAGCGCATCGAGCGGGCGGGTGGTGACCAGCATGTTGCCGGTCGGTGAAAGCTGCGAGGCATAGCCGAGCCCGGCATGGAAACTGGCTTCCCTTTCTTCGGCCGCCAGCACGCAGTCGTATACGGTGACGCGCGGGTCGTCCGGCAGCAGGGTCAACAGTCGCTCTTGCAAGACGGTGCAATTGGCCGGGTCCGGCTCGATCGCTACAATCTGCCGGAACGCGCCTTGCGTCTGCCGCACGAAAGCGTCGCTCACATTGCCATGATGGGCGCCGGCATCGAGCAGGATCTCGTCGTCGCGCAACACGGTGAGCAATTCCGGGATGAAGAACCGATCCTCCGTGGTCACCGGGGCGGGAACGAAGCTCCATTCCTCGCGCAGCCGCCGCCAGGCCAGAAACTGCAGATGATGGGCGCGCGAGGTATCGTCATGCCAGCGCGACAGCACCATGGCGGTGTTGTCGCGGTCGCGCGCGCTCAGCGCCGGCGCGAACCAACCGTTCGACAGCGGATGCACCGCGCGAAAGCTCTCCGCCAGATCGTAGAACGGCAGGACGTCGTCGAAGCCGCTTGCGCGCAACGCGCGTTCAACCGGCACGTAAGGCACTTTGACGATGCTGACCGCAAGACGGACTTCATGCTTGACGGCCGACGGCACCATGTCGGGACGCTGCAATTCGATGCCGGACCAGTGCGGTGAGCCCGCCAGCGCATCCGCATTGCGGTCGACTGCCATGGTAAAGTCGTGCCCGACTTCGGTGAGGAATTCGCGCGCCAGCCGACCCAAGTCGCCCGCGCCATAGAGCGCCAGCGGCCGATCCATCGATACCGGCGCAAAGGCGCAAGACGCGTCGGCCAGCTCCGCCAACAGGTTGACCGCGCGCCACGCGTCCGGCAGTTCGGCGAAGGCACGCGCGCGATGGGGTGCCCTGCGTTGCTCGGGATGTAAATCGGCCGACGTCACTATCTGCACGTGCTGCTCCTGTTGCCCGGCACGCCGGGGCTTTCGGGAGTAAGCGAATCACCGTCGTCAGACTATAGTCTTCCCGCGATCTTGCGAATCAGGCTTTAAATGCCTGATTGGGGCGGTAAAAGCGGGCTCAGTCGAAGGCGCGATCGAGACCCCGGGGCGATCGCACCATTGGCGGGTGGTGTGGCGATGCAGCTTTCGATTCTTCTGGGCACGAACCGCAATGGCCTTCCGGCCTGCGCCAGAATTGCACAAGCATGTGCGTGGGCCTCGCCCAGCATCGAAGTCATCGTGCGCGACGTTTCCACCGATGCGCAGAAACGCGAATTTCTGGCGCAACTTCGGTCCGACTATTGCAACATCGTCCTGGCCGAGCCGTGCGATGCGCGCAGCAATGCCGCAGATATGATCCGGTTGGCGAAAGGCGATTTTGTTTTTCTGCTTAATGACGACGACTTCTGCTTTGACCATGCAATCGCCGAGCTTCCCGCGCTCATCGAAAATCACGCAGGTAATCCGTCTGTCGTCGGCGTGACCGGTGGCTATCTGATCGAAGCGACGCAAGGATCGTCCATCGTCGGCTATACCAACGCCGAATCCGACGATGTGACCGCTCGGATTGCCGGCTATTTGAGCTTCGGCGGTCCGAATATTCTGCATCATGCGCCGCTGCGGCGCGAGGCGGTGCAGCGCGTGTTCGCATTTATGGACACGCTGCCCTTCGCCTTGCCCTTCCATGACCGCATCGGTTGCCTGTCGTATTTGCTCAAAGGAAAATTTGTGCGGCTCAAACGGCTGCTATGCCTCTACGATGCAAAAATCTGGGAGCAGGGTGACATTGTGCAGCGCCACGAAGTCGAATGTTATCGGAATGCCGGGTTCGATCCTGCCATCAACACGCTGCACTGGTATCTGTGCGGTTTCGAAGGTGCCGTTTTGGTGCGCAACGCAGATGAATTTTCCGGCTACCCGCTGGCGCTGCGGCAAACCATCGCGGACCGATGGTTCTCGGTGATGTTCACCCGCTTCAAGGGTCAGGCGCGGCAGACGTTCGATTCACCCTTCGCCGGCGACGCGCAAAAGATCTGCGCCAAGCTGCAGACTTCGACGGGACAATTGTCGTTCGACGGCATGCTGGAGGAAATCTGTCGTCTGATCGCTTTATTCTCTGGAGATGGCGCCCATCGCTACTTCGATT
>JAKAMD010000294.1 GCA_021823875.1 Pseudomonadota bacterium
ACGGTCCCGGAACATTCGCCGTTGCGATGATCGACGCGCTTTATCGTCTCGACCGGGCAACGCTCAATTCTCATGCAAAGGTGACAGAATGAAAGCCGACTTGCGCCTCTATGCCCTGCTCGATCCAATGGTTGCCGGGGGGCGCACGCTTACCGATCTCGCGGCGAATATCGCCGGCAGCACGACGCTGGTGCAACTGCGCGACAAGCACGGCTCGACCCGCACCATGGTGCAGGAGGCGCGCGCCTTGCGCGCCGTGCTGGAGCCGGCCGGCATTCCGCTCTTGATCAATGATCGCGTCGACGTCGCGCTCGCCGCCGAGGCCGACGGCGTGCATATCGGCCAGGATGACATGGCGCCGGAGGACGCGCGGCTGCTGCTCGGACGCACCGCGATCATCGGGCTCAGCCTGAGCAGCGTGAAGCATGCGCAGGAAGCGCCGCTCGACCTGATCGACTATGTCGGAATCGGCGCGGTTTATCCGACCGGCTCGAAGGATGACGCCTCGGCGCCGATCGGCGTTGCCGGCTTGCGCGAGATCGTTGAGGTGGTGCGCGCGCGCAAGCCGCGATTCCCGATCTGCGGCATCTCCGGCATCAATGCCGGCAACGCCGCCGATGTGATCGCGGCCGGCGCCGATGGCGTGGCGGTGATCTCGGCGCTGTCGCTGGCTCCCGATCCGGCCAAGGCGGCGCAAGACCTGCGCACCATCGTTGACGACGCATTGCAACGGCAACAGAGATGACGGCGATCGCGCTCACCATCGCCGGCTCGGATTCGAGCGGCGGCGCCGGCATCCAGGCGGACCTGAAGACATTCGCCGCGCTCGGTGTCTATGGGGCGAGCGCGATCACCGCGCTGACGGCGCAGAACACCAGAGGCGTCACCGCCATCCATAACGTGCCGCCGGCCTTCGTGACGGCGCAGCTCGACGCGGTGTTTGCCGATCTCAAGGTCGGCGCGGTGAAGATCGGCATGCTGTCGCGCGCGGCGACCATCAAGGCGGTAGTGGCGGCGCTTGCCCGCCATCGCGCCAAGAACATCGTGCTCGATCCGGTGATGGTGGCGACGTCGGGTGACCGGCTGTTGGCACCGGCCGCCATCAGGGCGCTGCGGCACGAGCTCATCCCGCGCGCGCTCATCGTGACGCCCAATCTGCTCGAAGCTGCCGCACTCACCGGCATGCCCATCGCCCGCAATGAACGCGAGATGGAAACGCAGGCGCGCGCGATATTGAACTTCGGCGCGCGTCATGTGCTGATCAAGGGCGGTCACGGCAAAGGCCGCGACAGCGTCGATCTGTTGATCGGGCAGGTCGAAGTGAAACGCTTCTCCGCCAAACGCATTGCCACACGCAACACGCACGGCACCGGCTGCACGCTGTCGTCGGCGATTGCTGCCGGTCTCGCCAAGGGTCTCGATCTCGTCGCCGCCATCGCGGCGGCCAAGAGCTACATCACCGCGGCCATCGCCGGCGCCGACCGCCTCAAGGTTGGTCACGGCCACGGCCCGCTGCATCACTTTCACGCATTTTGGAGGAAGTCATGACCACGCGACGCACATTCACCATCGGCGCTGGCGCTGCCGCGGCCGGCCTTGTCGCGGCGCCGGCCATCGCGCGCGCCGACACGTTGAAATGGCGCATGGTCACCTCCTGGCCGAAGCGTCTGCCGGGCCCGGGCATGTCGGCCGAGCGCATCGCCGAGCGCATCCGCCGCCTTTCGGGCGGACGCATCGACATCACTGTCTATGCCGCCGGCGAAGTGGTGCCGGCCTTCGGCGTGCTCGACGCGGTTGGCAACGGCGTCGCCGATATCGGCCATACCGCGGCGTTCTACTGGCAGGGCAAGATGCCGGCGGCGGCCTTCTTCACCACCGTGCCGTTCGGCCTGACGCCGGCTGAGCATGTGGCGTGGATCGATGCCGGCGGCGGCCAGCAGCTTTGGGATGAACTCTACAAGCCGTTCGGCGTGAAGCCCTTCATGGGCGGCAACACCGGCGTCTGCATGGGCGGCTGGTTCCGGCACGAGCTGAAAGACCTCGCCGACCTGAAGGGCCTAAAACTGCGCTCGCTCGGTCTCGGCGGCGAGGTCTATCGCCGGCTCGGCGCCACGCCGCAGACCACGCCGCCGGCCGAGATCCTCACCAGCCTGCAATCGGGCGTGCTCGATGCCGCCGAATTCGTCGGCCCGGGCTCCGACATCGCGCTCGGTCTCTATCGCGTGGCGCCGTTCTATTACTACCCCGGCTTCAACAAGCCTAACGGCACCGGCGAATGCATCGTCGCATTGAAGGCGTGGAACGCGCTCTCGCCCGAACTGCAAGCCATCATCAATCATGCCTGCGCGACCGAAGCGACCTATGCGCTGGCCGAGATGGAGCGGCTCAATGCGATGGCGCTGGAAGCGCTGGTGAAGCAGCATCAGGTCAAGCTCACCGCGTTCCCGGATGATCTGGTCGCTGGTGCGCGCAAGCAGGCGACCGACGTGCTGGGCGAACTGGCGAGCCGCAGCGCCATCACCGGCAAGGTGCATGCGTCCTATGTGGACTTCCGCGCGCGCACTGCGCCCTGGTCGCGGGTCTCGATCGAGGCTGTGCTCAGGGCGCGGGAGGCGTGACGGCCGTCCGGCGGGAAAAAGGGCGCCGCGAGGCGCCCTTTGTGCCGGACCTGCAGGGACCGGACAATGTCAGTTCGCCTCGGCGCGTGTGGCGTTTCCGACCGCGGGCGTCTGCCAAAACGGCAAGGCGCTGAGCGTGCCCGCGACACCCGCCAGGATCAGAATGCCGGCGCTTGTCGCCGCCGTCGGCTTCGTGGTCATGATGAACATGACCGCGAGCAGGAGCATTGGCCCGGTCAATTTGGCGGTCCAGGCCACGGGATCCCGCAGCAGGGCGCGCGCGCGATCTGAAAAGCCGTGCCGGTGAAGCTCACGTCCCAGAGCGCGCTTGCGCCGGCCGTCAATGCCGGCGCTGAGTGCAACGATGCTGGCTAGACCGATGAGCGACGCCAGCAACCACGGCTCTGACCAACCCGAGATGCTGTGTGCCATATAGCCACCAGTCACAAGTAGTCCGATCCCTGCGGCCGGAAATAGCCGCTCGACTCCGGCGCTAAGCGCGAGCGCCTGCTTGGCCTTGTCGGCCTTGTCGGCCGCGCGAACCTGCAGCGCGGCGTAGCTGCTGAGGGCCGTGCAGGCGACCGCCAAAAGCAGGGAAAGCAAATGGAAAAACAGCGCGATTGAATAAGTCGTCATGGTTGATTCCTCTGGTGTGGTTTTCTGCTCATGCCGGCCATTGCGGGAAGCCACGGAATTCAAGACCGTAGCGCTCGCCCAGCTTCGCCAGCGCTTCGATATCCTCGGGGATGCGCGGCTTCTCCGCCGCGACCTCGATAAAGAAAGTCTCGAACCCGCCCGGCGTCAGCACGGCCACGTTGCGGCCTGGCGTCTTGCTGACGATGCGGAAGGTATGCGGCACGCCGCGCGGCAGGAACACCGAGGTGCCCGGTCCCGCGCGCGAGATGGCCCCGTCGAGCCAGAACTGGTACTCGCCCTCAAGGACGTGGATTACCTCGTCCTCGTTGTGGTGGATGTGGATCGGCGGGCCTTCGCCGGCCGGCACGGTGCTCTCGAACATGCCGACGATGCCGCCGCTGTCCTTGCGATCCACCGTTATCGTATACTGCGCGCCCAACCAGCTCACCGTCCGCGCCGGCCGGCCAATATTGACTGCGATGTTCATAGCTCCTTCCCTTCTGAAGGTTGGGGCCGCCGGCCTCTTATGGCGCGGCGTTTCTGGGCGAGGGCTCTACCGGCGGCTGCGCAGAGGCGGAAATTGAATGATCGTATCGGGGGTATTCGTTCGATGAATTTCGCGGGGGTCGACCTCAATTTGCTGCGCGTCTTCGACGCCATGATGCTCGAGCTGAGCACGGTTAGAGCCGGCGAACGCGTCGGCTTGAGCCAGCCGGCGGTGTCCTCGGCGCTTGGCCGCCTGCGCCACATCGTCGGCGATGAATTGTTCGTGCGTGACGGCAACCGCATGGTGCCGACGCCACGGGCGCTGCAACTGAAAGAGCCGGTGCGCGCGGCTCTGCGACAGATGGAGGAGGCGCTGGCGGCGGTCGCCGGCTTCGATCCGGCGACCTCGCAGCAGACCTTCGTGGTGCTCGGCTCGGATTATTTCTCGACCCTGCTGATGCCGCGGCTTGCCAAGCAGGTGGTTCCGGAAGCGCCATCGGTCACGCTGCAGATGCTCGACTATCCGAGCAGCGAGGTGTTCCCGCTGTTAAGCGATGGCGCCATCGACACTGCCGTCGATCGCGCGATGGATCCGCCCGAGTGGATCATGCGCCAGACGCTGTTCAACTCATATCTTCTTTGCGTCGCGGCCAAAAACCATCCGATGTTGAAGCGCCATCGCGTCAAGCCCCTCACACGCATTCCGGCGGAAGTATTTTGCGAAATTCCGCAGGTCATGGTGTCGATGGATGGCGGCAAGACCGGTACCATGGACACCACGCTCAAGCAGTATGGCCTGACACGTACCGTGGCCATGACCGTACCGCATTTCCAGGCGGTCGCGCTGGCCGTTGCGGTCAGTCCGCTGCTCGGCAGCCTGCCGGTTCACTTTGCGCGGTTTGCGGCCGAGATGCTCGGGCTCGAGCTTTATCTACCGCCTTACGATCCGCCCAAGATGGGCGTGTGCTTGTACTGGCACAAGCGATCGGATCGCGAC
>JAKAMD010000295.1 GCA_021823875.1 Pseudomonadota bacterium
GCGCGGTGATCAAATGGGCGCCGATCGACGAGGACGGCAATTTCCTCATCGAGGAGTTCGAGAGGCTGCTCACCCCGCGCACCAAGCTGGTCGCCATCACCCAGATGTCGAACGCGCTCGGGACCATGGTGCCGGTCAAGGAGGTGGTGCGGCTGGCGCACGCCCGCAGCATCCCAGTGCTGGTCGACGGCGCGCAGGGGTCGGTGCATCTCGACGTCGACGTGCGCGATATCGACTGCGACTTCTACGTGATGACCGGCCACAAGTTGTACGGCCCGACCGGCATCGGTGTGCTTTACGGCAAATACGCGCATCTCGCGGCGATGCCGCCGTTCAATGGCGGCGGCGAGATGATCCAGGAAGTCGCGCAGGACTGGATCACCTATGGTGAGCCGCCCTACAAATTCGAGGCCGGCACGCCGGCGATCGTGCAGGCGATCGGGCTGGGTGCGGCGCTCGACTACATCAACTCGATCGGCAAGGCCCGCATCCGCGCGCACGAGACCGAGCTCGTCAAGTACGCCCATGAGCGGCTGGGCGGCATCAATTCGCTGCGCATCATCGGCAAGGCGCGCGACAAGGGGCCGATCGTCTCGTTCGAGATCAAGGGTGCGCATCCGCACGATATCGCCACCATCATCGACCGCGAAGGCGTGGCGGTGCGCGCCGGTACCCATTGCGTGATGCCGTTGCTCGCGCGCTATGGCCTGACCGCCACGTGCCGTGCCTCCTTTGCCATGTACAACACCAAGGACGAGGTCGACGCGCTCGCCGCCTCGCTTGCCAAGGCGCAGGAATTCTTCGCATGACCGACGGAACCATGCCCAGATCGGACACAACTATGACTGACGACTCTGTCGCCGCCGACAAGCCGGCGGAGAATGCCGCCATCACCGGCGCCGCTGGGCTGCCGGCCGACGAGCTACACCGGCTGACCGACGACATCGTGGCGGCGATCAAGACCGTTTACGATCCGGAAATTCCCGCCGACATCTACGAACTCGGGCTGATCTACAAGATCGACATCGCCGACGACCGCGCGGTGAAAGTCGACATGTCGTTGACCTCTCCCAACTGCCCGTCGGCCCAGGAATTGCCGATCATGGTGGAGAACGCGGTCTCCAGCGTGCCGGGCGTGAAGGAGACCAGGGTCGAAGTGGTGTGGGATCCGCCCTGGGATCCGAGCCGGATGTCGGACGAAGCCCGACTCGTCTTGAATATGTGGTGACGCGCGCCAGATAGAGAGCGAACGAGGATAATCATGGCGACTGCACGACCCAGACCCCAGGTGATGCGGCTGACCGACGCCGCGGCGCTGCGCATCAAGGACGCGATGGCGCGCGCCGACAAGCCGATCGCCGGCATCCGCGTCGGCGTCAAGAATGGCGGCTGCGCCGGCATGGAATACACCATGGAATATGCCGACACGGTCAATCCGTCCGATGAGGTGGTCGAGGACAAGGGCGTCAAGATCCTGATCGACCCCAAGGCGGTGCTGTTCCTGCTTGGCACCGAGATGGACTTCAAGACCGAGAAGCTTTCGGCGCAGTTCGTGTTCAACAACCCGAACCAGACCAGCGCCTGCGGCTGCGGCGAGTCGGTGCAGCTCACGCCCGCCAAGCTCGACGCCGGCTCCGAATAGGCGGTGGGGCGGTCGGTCCGATGGATGCCGACCATATCCGCGAATTGTTCAGTGCCTTTGGGACGGTGCAGGTGCGCCGCATGTTCGGCGGCGCCGGTCTGTTCGCCAACGGCTTGATGTTCGGCCTGGTGTCGGGCGGCGAGATTTATCTGAAAGCGGATGTGGATTCGGTGCCAGCCTTCGAAAACGAGGGCTGCGGTCCTTTCACTTACGGCACGAAGACCGGACGGCGGGCGATAATGTCCTATTGGCGGCTGCCCGACCGTCTTTACGACGATGCGGAAGAACTGGCGCTCTGGGCGGCCCGCGCATTGGCCATTGCCCAGCGCGCAAGAACGCTGCCGGCCGGCCGCCGCGCGCGCACGAAGAAATCCACGGCCAAGAAAGCGCGCCGGCGGGCTGCACCTTGACGGCGGCCGACACCTCCCGCCCAATACGGCAGGGCAGGGGGATTGGATCGTGTCGCGTTGCGTATTCGGACGACGGCGGAAGGCATTCATTGCGCTCTTGGCTGTCGCCATCGGGTTGACTGCTGCCGCACCGGGCGCCTGGGCCAAGAAGAAGTCACACGATCATGCCGCTTGCGCTGACAGTGACGACGACGATAAGCCCGATTTTCCGTGGCAGCGATTCTCCAACCACAATACCTGCGTCGAATTCACCAACACCCTCACTTTCGCCTATCAGAACCTGCTGCGCTCGAGCGGCGGTCTGCCGCTGCCGGCGCGGACCGGCACCGCCTCGTCCGACAACCCGGTGGTGAAGAGCTTCACCTACGAGCCGAGTTTGGACACGACGACGCCTACCGCGCTCGGTGACTTGGAGACAACGCTCGATCTTTCGATCAAGCGCAGCAGTGATGACACCACCCTCAAAGGGACGCTGTCGGAAGGAACGGTGGCGCTCGCCGGCGTGACCGTCGGCTATACCGACAGCGTGATGAATTTCTGGGACGGCGATTTCCAATCCTCCGCCAACGTGCCCTCGCGCACGGTCGGGGTCGTGCGCTACGAGCACGAGATCTTTGAGAATTCGAAACTGGGTCTCTCGCTCGAAACCGGCGTGCCGACGTCGAGCCCCTCCGACAAGCTTTTTGCGCCGATCTATCCGGACGACCCGGTGCTGGCGGTGCGCTGGCTCTACGAGACCGATCCGCTCACGGTGCAGGTCTCCGGCATGATGCACCGGCTCAAATATGGGGGCGAGAGCGATATCCGCATTCCACGCCTAGCTAACCGGACCGGCAGCGTCGACGGCTGGGCTGCGACCGCCGGTGCGACTGTAGCGCTGCCGTTTATCAATGATGACGACGAAGCCAGCATGCAGGCGACCTATGCGGTCAACGCCTCGCCCTATCTCGGAACCAACATGGACCTCTCGACGCTCGCTAGCGTGATCCCGTTCAAGGTGGATACGCGCGGCTGGAGCGCGGTCGTGTCCTATCACCATGCCTGGTCGGACCAATGGGAATCGAACGTCTTCGTCAGCCGGCTGGCGCTCGACATCAGCGTGCTGGGCGCCTATCCGACCGTGCGCACGACGCGCTGGGGCGCCAACGTGAAATGGTCGCCGGTGAGCTACATCACCGTCGGCGCCGAGCTCGGTTATCAGGACACGCGCGTCGAACCGAACGGCACGATCGGGATTTTGAACGGCAACAGCGGCCAGCAATTGACCGGCTATCTATTCGCGGAATTCGATTTCTGATCTTGGGAGCGGCGCCGTCAGGCTACCTGCATGGCAGCCACGGGGGCGGAGACTTCCGGGTCGGTCTCGCACATCACGCGGTTGCGGCCGTGCCGCTTGGCGGCATAAAGGCAGGCATCGGTGCGTTCGATCAGCGTCTGCGGGCTGTCGCCCTTGCGCAATGTGGCGACGCCGATCGAGACGGTGACGCGGCCGAGATGTTCGCCGGTCGAGCGCTTCATCAGTTCCTTGGTCATGACCGCGCGACGAATGTGGTCGGCGACGGTGATGGCCGAGCGCAGCACGGTGTTGGGCAGGATGATCGCGAATTCTTCGCCGCCATAGCGGGCGGCGGTGTCCTGGCCCTTGACATTCTGCTTCACCGACATCGCGACCAGGCGCAGAACCTGATCGCCGGTCAGATGGCCATAGCTATCGTTGAACTTCTTGAAATAGTCGATGTCGGTCAACAGCAGCGAGAGCGGCTCATTGTTCCTGGTCGCGTCCATGATGGCCGCTTCCAGCGTGATATCGAAGAACTTGCGGTTGGCGAGCTGCGTCAGTGGATCGGTCAGGCTTTCGGTGCGCACCGCCTCCAGGTTCTCCTGCAGCACGTTGATCTCGGCCTTGGAAGCACTGAGCCGTTCCTCCAGCCGCTGATTGGAGGCTTCCATTTCCTTGGTGGTCTGCACCAGGCTTTCGACGATGGCGCGCAGGCCCTCGCGGTCCTTCGACTGCCCGATCTTCTCGGACATGCCGGCGAGGCTTTCGGTGTAGGTCGAAGCGGAGCCGGCGGCGGCGTCGATCATCGCCATCACCTGCTCGATCTCGTCTTTGACCTTGCTACCGACCGAGTCGATGCGGTCCGTCAGGTGCGCCGGCGACAAGTAGGCGACGTAGATTTCGTCGAGGTCTGGTTCCGTCAGGGTGCCGTTGTTCGTCAGCGTTTCATTGATCTTCTGATTGAGCGACGGGTGGTAGCCGGTGGCGTAGGCGTACCAGATCTCATAATTGCGCGGGATGGCCGGCTGACGAAGCGCCTTGATCTGGCCGAGCGCGATCTCCGCAAACGCCATCGTGCGCTCGTGTTCGTCGGCCTGCCCACTCATGGCCACTCTCGCTTCCGCCTATTGTTTCCATGGCTGCGGGCACGACCGAAACGGCCGCGTCGCCGCGTTCTCCCCATGTCGCGACGCTATGCCACGGAGATGAATCGCCGGTAAATTTGACGGTGAATGCCCAACCTGTGGACCAGTAAATACTGGGTAAATAGGTATGCTAAGCCTTGATCGGCACGGGCCTTAGCAGGAAAGCGGGCAGGTGGCTGGTGTCGGCTTCCTCCACCTCCACCGGCTCGCGGGCCGGACGCGCACGCGCCGGCTCGCCCGCCCGGACGGG
>JAKAMD010000013.1 GCA_021823875.1 Pseudomonadota bacterium
CGTCCAAGGGCCCGCCCAACGCGTTGCAGGGTTTTTCGCAAAACCGCGATCAACCGGTTCGTATCGACGCGGCCACGCTCGAAGTTCGCGACAAGGATCAGGTGGCAACCTTCAGCGGTAACGTGCGCGTGCAGCAAGGCGACACCACCATGCGCTGCAAGTCGCTGCTGGTGTTCTATGAGCAGGATAAAGGCAAGGGCGGCAATGATCAGAAGGCCAAGACCATGAAAGCGGCCGATCCCGGCCCCGACGGCCAGCAGCGCATCAAGCGATTGGAAGCGCGCGGTGGGGTGGTGGTGACGCAAAAGGGAGAAACCGCGTCAGGCGATCTCGGCATCTTCGACATGAAGTCCAACACGGTCACGCTCACCGGCCATGTGGTGATGACGCAGGGGAAAAACGTGTTGCGGGGCGAGCGGCTGATGGTGAATCTGACCAGTGGGGTCTCGCGCGTGGAATCGGGCAAGAATGGCCAAGGCCGGGTTCAGGGCCTGTTTCTGCCGGGGGGCTCGATGCCGGAATTCAAGCCCGGCAATGCCTTGCGGCCGATCCATTGACCTCGGAACGAGCCTTGTCATTCGCTGCCGGCATAAGAGGGAATCTGCTAAGCTTGAAGATACTGTCGAGGCCTGTTTCCTGCGGCCCGATACAAGTTCGCGTGGCAAGGCTTGGCTGGAGATAGGAAACGGTTTTTGCAGACGATTGTGCATAAGCTGGGTGCAAACCGGATGATCGCCCTCGACCGCGTGATACGGCGCGAGGTCGCTTCGTGAACATCCTCTCGCTCTTTCGCCGCCAGCCGCAGCCGGCGCGTCAGTCCGTGGGTGCGCGTCAGCCGGCCGGTCCATTCATCCGGCAGGTGAATGCGGCTGCGCAGCCGCAAGCGATTCCCAGTGCCCAGGAGGCGGCGGGGGCGGCGCCTCAACCCCAGCCCCGAGCCCAAGCCCAGCCCCAACCAGCGCCGGTTGCCCGGCAGGCCGCCGCGCCCCAGCAACAGGCCGGTGCTCAAGTCAACCGGCCAGCGAATGCCGAGCCGCAGCCGCAAGCCGCGCAACGTCAACGCCGCGACGGCGACGGCCGTCAACAAGTGCACCATGCCTATCTCGCCGTGCACGGCGTGGAAAAGAGTTTCGGCGGGCGCAAAGTGGTCAAGGGCGCGACGCTTTACGTGCGGCGCGGCGAAGCGGTCGGCCTGTTGGGGCCGAACGGCGCTGGTAAGACCACCGTGTTTTACATGGTGACCGGGCTGATCAAGGCCGATCGCGGCCGCATCGAGCTCGACGGCTATGACGTCACCGCGCTGCCGATGTATCAGCGCGCGCGGCTCGGCATCGGCTATCTGCCGCAGGAGGCCTCGATCTTCCGCGGCCTCAATGTGGAAGAAAATATCCGCGCCGTGCTCGAGGTGGTCGAGCCCGACAAGCGCCGGCGCGAGGCCGATCTCAACGCGCTGCTCGAAGAGTTCAACATCGCACGTTTGCGCAAGACTCCGGCCATCGCCTTGTCGGGTGGCGAGCGACGTCGCGTCGAGATCGCGCGCGCGCTGGCCACGCGGCCGAGCTACATGCTGCTCGACGAGCCCTTTGCTGGCATCGATCCGATCGCCGTCGGTGACATTCAGACGTTGGTCCGCCATCTGACCAACCGCGGCATCGGCGTGCTGATCACCGACCACAATGTGCGGGAAACCCTCGGCCTCACCGACCGCGCCTACATCATCTATTCCGGCGAAGTGCTGATGGAGGGTCGCGCCGAGGACATCGTCAACGACCCGGACGTGCGGCGGCTCTACCTGGGCGAAGAGTTCCGCTTGTAGGGCGCTTTCCCCCGCGGCAAGCGAAATTGCTCACAATTTGCGCAATGCTGCGGTGCGGAATCGCATATCGCTGGCGCGAATAAGCTGGTATAGACAATTACAAGCAAGAATTAGACCAGTTTCCGCCGGGAAACCCGCAAATGGCCTTGTCGCAACGTCTCGAGTTCCGCCAGACCCAAGCGCTGGTGATGACGCCGCAGCTGATGCAGGCCATCAAGCTGCTGCAGCTCTCGAGTCTCGATCTCGCGGCCTATGTCGAAACCGAGCTGGAGAAGAACCCGCTGCTCGAGCGCGGCAGCGACGAGGAGACGGCGCCGGTCAATGGCGAGGCCGCCGAGGCGGCGCCCGAGCCGGCAGCGGCCGGTTCCTCGGACGACTGGATCGGCGAGACCATGGGTGACGGCCTCGGGGCCACCAGCCGCAGCTCCATGGAAGAAGCGCTCGGCACAGAACTGGAAAACGTCTTTCCCGACGACGGCGGCGAAAAGAGCGCGCCGGCCGAGGTCCCGCCGCCGGCCTATTCGGAATGGTCTGGCGCCGGCGCCGGCGGTGCCGACGAGGACTACAATCTGGAAGCCTTCGTTTCGGCGGAGACCTCGCTGGCCGAACATCTGGCCGAGCAGATGGCGCTGGCGATCACCGATCCGGCCCGCCGCATGATCGGGCAATACCTGATCGACATGGTGGACGAGGCCGGTTACCTCACCGGCGATCTCGCTGGCGTCGCCGAGAAACTGGGTGCGCCGCTTGCTGACGTGGAAGCGGTGCTCGCGGTGTTGCAGACGCTCGAGCCCTCCGGTGTATGCGCGCGCAATCTGACCGAATGCCTCGCCATCCAACTCAAGGAGCGCGACCGTTACGATCCGGCCATGCAGGCGCTGGTCGCGCATCTCGATCTTCTGGC
The DNA here is from genome assembly GCA_021823875.1 of Pseudomonadota bacterium. Classification (GTDB taxonomy): domain Bacteria; phylum Pseudomonadota; class Alphaproteobacteria; order Rhizobiales; family Xanthobacteraceae; genus Pseudolabrys. The sequence continues at coordinate 2,721 of JAKAMD010000013.1, forward strand.
CAAGCGCGACTTTGCCGCGTTGCGCCGCGTCTGCGGCGTGAACGAAGAGGATCTCGTCGACATGATCGCGGAGATCCGTTCGCTCAATCCCAAGCCTGGTCTCGCCTTCGGCTCCACGCTGGTGCAGCCGATCGTGCCCGACGTATTCGTGCGTCCGGCGCCGGACGGCACCTGGCAGGTGGAGCTGAATTCCGACACGCTGCCGAAGGTTCTCATCAATCAGCGCTATTATGCGCAGGTGTCGAAGGGCGTGCATAACGACAAGGAAAAGAGCTATCTCGCCGATTGCCTGCAGACCGCGACTTGGCTGGTGCGCGCGCTCGACCAGCGCGCCAAAACCATCCTGAAGGTTTCAAGCGAGATCGTGCGTCAACAGGATGCGTTCTTCGCCAAGGGTGTGCAGTATCTGCGTCCGCTGAATCTGAAGACCGTCGCCGACGCGATCAGCATGCATGAATCGACGGTCTCGCGCGTCACCGCCAATAAATACATGGCGACCCCGCGTGGCATTTTCGAATTGAAATATTTCTTCACTTCGGCAATCGCCGCCGCCGACGGCGGCGAAGCGCATTCGGCCGAGGCGGTGCGTCATCGCATACGTCAGCTCATCGATGCCGAGACTGCTGCCGACGTGTTGTCTGACGATACGATTGTAGAGAAGCTGCGCGCCGCCGGCATCGAGATTGCCCGCCGGACGGTTGCAAAGTACCGCGAGGCCATGCGCATTCCGTCTTCGGTGCAGCGCCGGCGCGAGAAGCAGGCTGCGGCATCATAACGCGCAATGTGCGGCGAACGAACTTTTCCCCACAATCTGCGAAAGCGGTGAATATTCTCCGATCTGTCGACGATGTGGCGGCCGCGGATTCGCATATCCGCATGCGCGGAATCCAGTTGCGCGCAAGTGGAAAGAAACCTTGGCGTCGCATTGACCTTTGTGACGATTTTTTTAAGCTAATCTGGCTAATAATGATGTCGGCCGGGGCAGAACCGGTGCGGCACCTGGCCGCGCCAAACAGGAGGCAGTCGTATGCCTTTGCGCGTTTCGGGTAAGAACATCAGCGTCGGCTCAGCCTTGCAGCAACGGATCACCGAACGGGTCGCGGACGCGACCTCTAAGTATTTCCGCGGCGGCTATTCCGGTCACGCCATTGTCGGGCGGGACGGCTTCGGCTTTCGCACCGAATGTGTGCTTCATCTCGATTCCGGCGCCTCGCTCGAAGCCGAGGGCTTGGCCGCGGATGCCTATGAAAGCGCCGATCAGGCTGCCATCCGCATCGAAAAGCGGCTGCGCCGCTATAAGCGCCGCCGCAAGGACCATCAGGCCCTGCGCGCCGGCCGTTAACACATTAAGGTCGACAGGTAGCGCGCTACCCGGGCCCCATTGACGCCGCGGCGGGGTCTCCCTATGGTCCCGCCGCATTCAGAACCCCTCGCAATTCGGCGCCTTCCCATACGATCATCGGCCATGTCCATGACGCTCTCCGATCTCGTCGCGCCGAACGCGATTATTCCGGCGCTCAAAGTCAACAACAAGAAACAGGCGATTCAGGAACTCGCGGCGCGTGCGGCTGAGCTCACCGGCCAGAATGAGCGTGCGATCCTCGAAATTCTGCTGCAACGCGAAAAGCTTGGTTCCACGGCGGTGGGCAACGGCGTGGCGATCCCGCACGGCAAACTGCCCAAGCTCGGTCGCTTATTCGGACTGTTCGCACGGTTGGAGCGCGGCATCGATTTCGAAGCGCTCGACGGCCAGCCGGTTGATCTCTGTTTTCTGCTGTTAGCGCCCGAGGCGGCCGGCGCCGATCACTTGAAGGCGCTGGCGCGCGTTGCCCGCTTGCTGCGTGATCCGGAAATCGCGCGCAAGCTGCGTGAATCACGCGACGCCGACGCGCTCTACGCGGTGCTCGCCATGCCGCCGGCGAGCAGCGCGGCGTAAGACGCTTTCACGAACATTTGACACCGTCATGTCCGGACTTGTTCCGGCCATCCGCATCTTTCCTCATCGGCCGCTGTGAAGGCGTCAATGCCCGGCACAGGTTTACATCCGGGCCGGCCGAAGGCCGGAGCCGGTTGGCCGGGCATGACGCAGTTTCGCGTCGCGCTGTTCCGCGCTGATTTGAGAATTACGCGCTCTCGCGCTCAGTGCACGCTCACAGTTTCGAGCTCGTGGCTCCAGGCATTGGCAAGAGCCGCTTCGCGCGTGTCGGTCAGCATGATGGGCGTGCCATCCGCCGCGTGCAGCGCGAACAGTTGCATGCCGGGCGCGATCTTCGGCGCCTGCGGGAACAGGCTGGCGACGTCTTCGGAGCGGATCGCCCTGACATAAGCCAGTCGTCCATCACCGAGGTGCGCGAGCGCCTCCTGCGTGAAGACGGGATGATGCGTGTTCAGTTCGGTCGTCTTGTTGTTGGTCATTGGCCCTCGACTCCTTGTCAATGAACGCTTTACGCGGTCGAGTCCTGTTATCGTGGTTCCGTCATTCTTGGTCGTTGATGGCGATTGTCTTGACGATTCGTTCCGGATGCGGCCGGTGCAGATCGATCGACAGCAATCCGTTCTTCAAGTCCGCGCCCATGACCTCCATGCCGTCCGCCAGCACAAAGGTGCGCTGGAATTGGCGCGCGGCGATGCCGCGATGGAGATAGTGGTGGCTCTTGTCGTCCTGCTGGCGCCCGCGGATCACCAACTGATTTTCCTCGATGGTGACGTCGAGTTGATCGCGGGTGAAGCCGGCGACCGCAAGCGTGATGCGCAGCCGTTCCGGGTTCTCGCCGTCATTGACCAGCCGCTCGATGTTGTAGGGCGGGTAGCCGTCGGCGCCCTTGGTGACGCGGTCGAGCACGCGCTCGATCTCGTCGAACCCCAGGAGGAACGGGCTGGATAAGGACGGAACTCGTGACATGGTCTCAAAGCCCTCGCTGGAAGCGACTTTGACGGGGGTCCGGTATGGCACCCCCTTCCGTTCGGCCGGCATTTGCCGCCCGATTGCCCCTAATATGGGCGGGTACGGTTAAGGGTTCAAGAACATGGGGCGCCAGCCCTGCATGGGTCCCTTGCGGCCGCCGCGGCCACTCCGCATGCTCGCGCGCCCCGGGCCTGCACGGTCGCGGCACGCTGGCGGCGATTGTCGCTGCCTCAGGCGCGAAAGGCAGTTAACAGGCCGCGCGCGGCGGCAAGCCATGCTCAAGGCCGTCACACGTTAAGCATTCGCGTTTGCTTTGTTTGGTCAAAAACCTCTGAACTACCACCCCTCCCCACGATTTGCGCTCCACTAAATCCGCTGCGGAAAATCTGACGGCGAACTTCGGGGGAGTGTTGCGTGTTGACGCGGAGCATCGATCTCGACGAGACGTTCGAACTGACTTTCGGGGAAAAACTTTTCCTCAATGCCAAGCGGTTTTGCATCGCCTGCGCCGTTGCCGCGCTGATCATGAGTGCGCTTGATCTGATGAATGCGCGTGCGCTCGGAAGCGGCGCCGGATCCGTCCAGCGCATTCGGATCGCCTCGCTGGCGCGCGCCATCGACACCAATTCGTTCGCCGCGGCATCGCCGTCGGTCACGGTGACGATCCCGACCGAGGTCGCGGCGGCTGCCGCACCGATCACAGCGCTTGCCGAGGCCGCCGCGCCGGTCACCGACCTTGCAGCGACGGGGCACCGGGATGCGGTCGAGTTCGCGATGTTGTCGCCGCCGACAATACCGCCGATGCCGCCATCGATGTTGCCGCCGCCCGCCGAACAGGTCGCCGAGCCTCCGCCTCCTGCCGCGGCGCCGGCCCAACCGGCGGTCAAGCTTGCCAGCATCAGCCCGGCCGAACTGCCGCAAGCCGCGCCGATCGAAGCGGCCGTCGTGTTGCCGCCGACGATTTCGGTGCTGCCGTTGCGCCCGCCACCTCTGTCACCGGCGCAACGGCTATATTTGCAGGGCACCGCCCGCGCCAAGGCCGAGAGCTGTCTTTCCAAAGCGATCTATTTCGAGGCGCGCGACCAACCGTTCCGCGGCCAGGTCGCGGTCGCCCAGGTGGTCATGAATCGCGTCTTTTCCGGCATCTACCCACGCGATGTGTGCGGCGTGATCTATCGAACGCCAGCCATTATCTCGCCTGCCAGTTCACCTTCGCCTGCAATGGCAGGCGCAAGGTGATCAACGAACGAGGCGCTTGGGCGCGCGCGCGGCGCATTGCGCGCGAAGTGCTCGACGGCAAACTCTATGTGCGCGCGGTGGGAACGGCGACGCATTATCACGCGTTCTATGTGCGTCCGAACTGGGTGCGCGAGATGCACCGGCTGGTGCGCGAAGGGAGTCACACCTTCTATCGGCCGATCGCCTGGGGCAGTGGCGCCAATCTGCCCATCTATTCGCGCGAGGAACTGGCGAAAAATAGCAAGCGGCGATAGGCCTTGCTTTATTGCCGGCTCGCCCGCTTTGGGCGGACGAGCCGGACTGACCGGCTAGATCTTCAGCTTGAACAGTTTCACCGCGTTGTCGCGCCCGATCTTGGTGCGTTCGGGCTCGCCGATGGCGGCGTTGTCGAACCAGGCTGCCGCCTCATCCACCGCTTCGAACGGCCAATCGACCGAGAACATCACCCGGTCGGCGCCCAGTTCGGCGATCACACTGTTGAGCGAGGGCGTGTGGAAATTGCCCGACGTGGTGACATGGAAGTTCTTGCGGAAATAATGCCCGACACCGTGACTGGCGGGATATTTGTGCGGCGCCTTCATCCAGCCGTTGCGGCCGTCGATGCGCCAGAGCTGCACCGGAATGCCTTCGCCGAGATGACCCAGCACGATCTGCAAGCCCGGGCACTCATCGAACAGGCCTGAGCCAATCAGCCTGAGCGCATGCACGGCGGTTTCCGCGGCAAAGGCCCAATTGGGGCCAAGCATCCAGTTGTGTCCCTCGTAGAACCGGCTCCAACTCGGCAGCGGATTGCGCGGATGCAGATAGAACGGCACGCCGAGCGCCTCCACCGTGCGCCAGAACGGCCGGTACTGCGGCAGATCGTAATAGAGCACGCTGTCCGGCGTTCCGGCTTGCGAGAAGCCGTTGACCAGCGCGCCCACCATGCCGAGTTCCTTGACGCAGCGGGTGAGCTCGGCTGCGGCCGCCTCCGGGTCCTGCATCGGCAGGGCGGCGAAACTGGCGAAGCGATCGGGGCGCTTGCGCACGTGCTCGGCGCAGATGTCGTTGGCTTCGCGCGCCACCGCGATCGCGCGCGGCACATCATGGATCGCCTGAACGGCGGGCGCGTTGAGCGACAGGATCATCATCTCGATCCCGTGCTTGTCCATTTCGCGCAGCCGGATGTCTTGCACATCGATGAGGCGCGGGCCGAGCTCGTGCCAGACATGCGAGCCGAAAACTTGCGAATCGCCGAGTGTCGCCTCGATGGCCAGATGTTCTTCCAGCGCGATCTTGCCTTGCATGGATGCGTTTTCCCGATTGTTTCCCGCCATCATGGAATGCCGCGGCGGCGTTTGTCAGTAGCATAGCGCGCAACAAAAAAGCCGCCCGAAAGGGGCGGCGCTTTCAGCTTGCTGCGGCTTATCAACGATAGCTCGCGAAGCGAGCGAAGGCTGGTGGAGCCAGGGGGAGTCGAACCCCCGACCTCTTGAATGCCATTCAAGCGCTCTCCCAACTGAGCTATGGCCCCTCCAGGGAACAGGATCAGTAGTCAGTTATTGCTCCGGATGCAAATGCCAATCCGGCGACCACCGATCCTGTGAAATCAGTTCTCCTCTTCCTTCTCGATGCTCTCGCCGATGATGTCGCTCACGTCGGCATCGCCTTCCTCTTCTTCTTCGATAAAGGCGGCATCGTCCAGGCTCTCGTCGATCTCGACGTCCTCGTCTTCGCCGACATCGGCGTCCGCTTCCGCGGTGACCTTCTTCTTGCCCTGGCTCTCGGCGTCGGCTTCCTCGAGCGAAACCAGCTCGACATCGGCCGCCTCGGGCGCTGCCACCTCGGCTTCCTCTGGGACCACTTTGGTGGCCGCCTGCTCGGGCCGCGCCCGCGGCGCCGGCGCGATCGGGACAATCTTGCCGGTATAGGGCGAGATCACCGGTGTCTTATTCAGATCATAAAATTTGCGGCCGGTCTCAGGACAGACGCGCTTGGTGCCGAGCTCGGATTTGGCCACGGGCAAGGTTCCTCGAAAAGGGTCGCGAAATCGGTGCTTCACTTGGCTAGTTGCGGAGCCCCTGTCAATAGCGTGGATGCGGCCAAATTCGGGCCGGGCGGCAGGATGACGCCGCGCGCGGGCGCGTGGTAGGAGGGCGCGGCCCGTTAAGGATGAACCGCCCGTGACCGCCGAAATGACGCCGCTGACCGCCCGCCGCACCGGCCCCCTGCAGGGCCGCGCCCGCGTCCCGGGCGACAAATCGATTTCGCACCGCGCCCTCATCCTGGGGGCGATGACCGTGGGCGACACCACGGTGAGCGGCCTGTTGGAAGGCGAGGACGTGCTGCACACCGCCGATGTGATGCGCGCGCTCGGTGCCCGGCTGGAGCGGGGCGAGGACGGCGTCTGGCACATCCACGGCGTCGGGGTCGGCGGTTTCATGAGCCCGGCGGCGCCGCTCGATTTCGGTAATTCCGGCACCGGCTGTCGGCTGGTGCTGGGGGCGGTGGCGGGCAGCCCGGTGACCGCCACTTTCGACGGCGACGCCTCCTTGCGTAAGCGGCCGATGCGGCGGGTGCTCGATCCCCTGGAAAAAATGGGCGCACGGGTGATCGAGGCGGCGGAGGGCGGCCGGTTGCCGCTCACCCTGCAAGGGGCGGCCGACCCGGTCCCGATCACCTATGAATCGCCGGTGCCCTCGGCGCAGCTCAAATCCGCGGTGCTGCTGGCGGGCCTCGCCGCGCCGGGCGAAACCACGGTGATCGAGGCCGAAGCCAGCCGCGACCACACCGAACGCCTGCTCAAGCATTTCGGCGCCAAGATTGTCAGCCGGCCGCATGGCGCGCACGGCCGCCGCATCACCTTGCAGGGCCAGCCCGAGCTCGAACCGGCGCCGGTGCTGGTGCCGGCGGACCCGTCCTCGGCGGCCTTCCCCTTGGTGGCGGCGCTGATCGTGCCGGGCTCCGAACTGGTGCTGGAAGCGGTGATGACCAATCCGCTGCGCACCGGCCTGTTCACCACGCTGCGCGAGATGGGTGCCAATATCGAAGAACTGGAAAAGCGCAGCGATGGCGGCGAGGAAGTCGCCGACTTGCGCGTGCGCGCCGGCGCCCTCAAAGGCGTCGAAGTGCCGGCCGAACGCGCCCCGGCGATGATCGACGAATATCCGATCCTGGCGGTGGCTGCCGCCTGCGCCGAAGGTGTGACGCGCATGAAAGGTTTGCAGGAGCTGCGCGTGAAGGAGAGCGACCGGCTGGCGGCGACTGCCGACATGCTGCGCGCCAACGGTGTGACGGTCGAGATCGAAGGCGACGACTTGATCGTGCACGGCAAGGGCAGACCGGCCGGCGGCGGCGAAGTCGTCACCCACATGGATCACCGCATTGCGATGTCGGCGCTGGTGCTGGGGCTCGTGAGTGAAAACCCGGTGCGCATCGACGATTCGGCTTTCATCGCCACCAGCTTCCCCGGCTTCGTCGATCTGATGCGCGGCCTGGGCGCGGATCTGACATGATCATTGCCATCGACGGACCGGCCGCTTCCGGCAAGGGTACGATCGGCAAACAGCTCGCCGCCCATTACGGCCTCCGTCATCTCGATACCGGTCTGCTCTACCGTGCGGTAGCCAAGCAGGTGCTCGACACCGGCAGACCTCCCGACGATGCCGAAGCCGCTATCGCTGCCGCCAAATCGCTCGATCCGGCCCGGTTCGACGAGGCGGCGCTCAAGGCGCCGGCGATCGGCGAGGCAGCCTCGGTGGTCTCCGCCATCCCCGAGGTGCGCGCCGCGCTCATCAACTTTCAACGCGAATTCGCCGCCACGCCGCCGGGTGCGGTGCTCGACGGCCGCGATATCGGCACCATCATCTGTCCGCGGGCGGACGTGAAGATCTTTGTCACGGCCAGCCCCGAGGCGCGCGCCGCCCGCCGCGGCAAGGAATACCGCGCCGCCGGGCAATCAATCGACGACGCCACCGTCCTCGCCGACATCCGCCGGCGCGACGAGCGGGACACCGGCCGCGCCATCGCCCCCTTGCAGCAGGCCCCGGACGCGCACTTGCTCGATACCACGGATATGGATATATCCACCGCCATCCGGGCCGCCGTCGACATCGTCGAGGCCACCCGAGCGGGCCGAGGGCGCGGCTGACCGCCCCTCGCTGTTGGAGGACAAGCCCCGCTCGCGTCTCTTCGTTTGGGCGGCCTGACCGAAACAATCGTCCGAAAGCACGGTTTTAGCGCCGGCCAGCCGGGATTCCGGTGGCCGCCAGAGGTCTTGCGGGACCTTTGGCCCGTGGTTTTCGGACGTCATTTTCAACCCGCCGGCGCGCCGCAAACAGGAGATTTCATGGCCATCGCTGCTGCACCCACGCGTGAAGATTTCGCCGCTATGCTCGAAGAGTCCTTCTCCCAGGGAGGCCTGCAGGAAGGCTCCGTGGTGAAGGGCAAGATCGTCGCCATCGAAAAGGACATGGCCGTCATCGACGTCGGCGCCAAGACCGAAGGCCGCGTCGCGCTGCGCGAATTCGCCGGCCCCGGCCGGCATGCCGATCTCAAGGTCGGCGACGAGGTCGAAGTCTATCTGGAGCGGGTGGAAAACGCGCTCGGCGAAGCGGTGCTCTCGCGCGACAAGGCGCGGCGTGAGGAAAGCTGGGGCAAGCTGGAAAAGGCCTTCCAGAGCAACGAGAAGGTCAACGGCGTCATCTTCAACCAGGTCAAGGGCGGCTTCACCGTCGATCTCGACGGCGCCGTGGCCTTCCTGCCGCGCAGCCAGGTCGATATCCGTCCGATCCGCGATGTCTCGCCGCTGATGAACGTGCCGCAGCCGTTCCAGATCCTCAAGATGGATCGCCGTCGCGGCAACATCGTCGTCTCCCGCCGCACCGTGCTGGAAGAGACCCGCGCCGAACAGCGCCAGGAACTGGTGCAGAACCTGGAAGAGGGCCAGGTAATCGAGGGCGTGGTGAAGAACATCACCGACTACGGCGCCTTTGTTGACCTTGGCGGCATTGACGGCTTGCTGCACGTTACTGACATTGCGTGGCGCCGCGTCAACCACCCGACCGAAGTGCTGACCATCGGCCAGCACGTCAAGGTCAAGATCATCAAGATAAACCACGAGACCCACCGCATCTCGCTCGGCATGAAGCAGCTGCTGGATGATCCGTGGCAGGGCATCGAAGGCAAGTATCCGGTGGGCGCGCGCTTCAAGGGCCGCGTCACCAATATCACCGACTACGGCGCCTTCGTGGAGCTCGAACCCGGTATCGAGGGCCTCATCCACGTCTCCGAAATGTCGTGGACCAAGAAGAACGTCCATCCCGGCAAGATCGTCTCCACCTCGCAGGAAGTGGAAGTGCAGATCCTTGAGGTCGATCCGGTCAAGCGCCGCATCTCGCTCGGCCTCAAGCAGACCATGCGCAATCCGTGGGAAGTCTTCGTCGAGAAGTATCCGCCCGGATCGGTGGTCGAAGGCGAGGTCAAGAACAAGACCGAGTTCGGCCTGTTCCTCGGCCTCGACGGCGATGTCGATGGCATGGTCCACCTGTCCGACCTCGACTGGAAGCGTCCGGGCGAGCAGGTGATTGACGAGTACAAGAAGGGCGACCTGGTCAAAGCCCAGGTGCTCGACGTCGACGTGGAGAAGGAACGTATCGCGCTCGGCATCAAGCAGCTCGCGGGCGACCCGATGGCGACCGCCGGCGACATCAAGAAGGGCTCGGTGGTCACCTGCGAAGTGCTCGAGGTGAAGGAGGCCGGCATCGAAGTGAAGCTCGCCGGCACCGATCTCACCACCTTCATCAAGCGTGCCGACCTTGCCCGCGATCGCGGCGAGCAGCGGCCCGAGCGCTTCGCCGTCGGCGAGAAGGTGGACGCCCGCGTCACCCAGTTCGACCGCAAGACCCGCAAGGTTGCGGTCTCCATCAAGGCGCTGGAAGTCGCCGAGGAAAAGGAGGCGCTGGCGCAGTACGGCTCCGCCGATTCCGGTGCTTCGCTCGGCGACATTCTGGGCGCCGCGCTCAAGCAACGCGCCGGCGAGACCGAAAAGGCCGAAGACTAAGCCTTTCCGGCCGCCGTTTAGCGGCTCGATAACCGAACCCCCGGGCTTGACCCGGGGGTTTTTCGTTGTGACATGAGATTGCCAAGCTTTGAGGCGCCATTCCGCCAAGCAGCCGCTTTGCGGCGCCGCCGGATGAACGGACTGAAAGGAGCGCCCCCATGTCGCTCGATGCCGATGCCATCGTCGATCGCCGTCGTTTGCGGCGCAAGCTGACCTTCTGGCGCGTTGTTGCGCTGCTTGTCATCGTGCTGGCCATATCCGGCGCAGCGATCTGGGCCATACCGGGCGCGCGCCTGACAGCAGGCGCCGGCAGCATCGCCCGTATCAGGATTCAGGGCCTGATCCGTAACAACCGTGACAGGGTCGAAGCGCTCGATCGCCTCGCCAAATCGAAGGTGCGCGCGGTCATCGTGCACATCGATAGCCCCGGCGGAACCACGGCCGGCTCCCAGCAGCTCTATGACAGTTTGCGCGCTTTGCAGGCCAAGAAGCCGATGGTGGTGGTGGTCGACGGGCTTGCCGCTTCCGGCGCCTATATCGCGGCGCTCTCGGCTGACCACATCATCGCCCACGACACTTCGCTGGTGGGCTCCATCGGCGTGCTATTTCAGTACCCCAATTTCACTCAGGCCTTGAAGACGCTCGGTATCCAGGTGGAATCGATCAAATCGACGCCGCTCAAGGCGGCGCCCAGCGGTTTCGAACCCACCAGCCCGGAAGCCCGTGCCGCCGTCCAGGCGATCGTGCTCGATTCTTATGCCTGGTTCAAAAATCTGGTGCAGACCCGCCGTCATTTGGGCGACGCCCAACTCGCCGCCGTTGACGATGGCCGCGTCTTTACCGGCCGCCAGGGCCTGCCGCTCAAGCTCGTCGATGCGCTCGGCAACGAGCAGACCGCCCGTGATTGGCTCGCCAAGGAAAAGAAAGTGCCCGTGACCACCCCGGTTCGCGATTATTCGTTGGAGCCGCGCTTCAGCGATTTCTCCTTCCTGCATGTCGCCGCCTGGACCTTCCAGGCCGTGGGCCTTTCGGCCTTTGCGCAGCGCATCGAAGATTGGGGCGGAGTCCAGGCAATGGAGCGACTAAACCTTGACGGTCTGTTGGCGCTTTGGCACCCTCCGCTATCTCATTGAGCGGGCAGGGCTGAAGGGTCATGATCAAGTCTGAACTGGTGCAACGTATCGCCTCGCAGAACCCGCACCTCTACCAGCGTGACGTCGAGAACATCGTTAACGCGATCCTGGGCGAGATCACCGCCGCCATGGCGCGGGGCGATCGCGTCGAATTGCGCGGCTTCGGCGCCTTTTCGGTCAAGCACCGGCCGGCCCGCACCGGCCGCAACCCGCGCACCGGCGCCCACGTCTCGGTCGAGCAGAAATCGGTGCCGTTCTTCAAGACCGGCAAGGAAATGCGCGAGCGGCTAAACAAGGGCGAGGAGACGGCGGGCTAGTTTTCTCGCACCGGCTCCCCTATTGGTCATGCCCGGCCTTGTGCCGGGCATCCGCGTTTTGGAGACTGCCCTTGCAGGGAGACGTGGATGGCCGGGCGAAAGGCGCGATGCGCCGTCTTTGCCTGAGAAGATCCGGCCCTGACGAGGTAGGTCCATGTTCCGTAAGATCGTCGCCACCATCATGCTCGTTCCGCTGGCCGTGATCATTGTCGGCTTCGCGGTGGCCAACCGGCAGACGGTGACGGTTTCCTTCGATCCGACCTCGGCGACCAATCCGGCCTATGCGGTGCACTTGCCGCTGTTCATCGTGATCTTCGTCATCCTGATCGTCGGCGTCATTGTCGGTGGCGTGACCGCCTGGCTCAACCAGGGGGCCTGGCGGCGCACCGCGCGGAAGCTCGATGCCGACATGCGTGCCTTGCATGATGAAATCGAGGCCCTGCGCCGTCGCGAGCCCGCCCCGGCGGAAAGGCAGCCTTTACCGGTCATCCCGCCGCCCACCTCCTGACGGTGCCGCGACGACTTTGCGGCGTCGAAATTAGGCGCTAGAACGCGCCCCATCATGGCTTTGACGATCAAAATTTGCGGGTTGAAGACCCCTGACACGCTCGATGTGGCGCTGGAGGCCGGTGCCGACATGGTCGGTTTCGTCTTCTTTCCGCCCAGCCCGCGCGATCTCGGGCTGGAGGCCGCCCGCATGCTCGGCGCTCGTGTGCACGGCCGCGCGGCCAAAGTCGCGCTCACCGTCAACGCCGACAACAACCTGCTGAGCGACATTATCGAGGCGCTGAAGCCCGATCTGCTGCAACTGCACGGCAAGGAAACGCCGGAACGGGTGGCGGTGGTGCGCTCGCGCTTCGGGCTGCCGGTGATGAAGGCGCTGCCGATCGCCGAGCGCAAGGATTTGTCGCCGATCCACCTCTACGCCAAGGTGGCTGACCGGCTTATTTTCGACGCGCGGCCGCCCCGCGAGGCGACCCGTCCCGGCGGTCTCGGCACCTCGTTTGACTGGAACCTGCTGCGCGACATCAATCCGGGCGTGCCCTTCATGTTGTCGGGCGGGCTCAATGCCGGCAATGTCGCCAAAGCCGTTGCCATTACCCGCGCGCCGGGTATCGATGTATCGTCGGGTGTGGAACGTGCACCCGGCGTCAAGGACCCGGCCAAAATCCGCGAATTCATCCGTGCCGCGCGCGCAACCGAGCGGCCGATCGATCTTTCCCAGGCGGACATTGTATGAGCGTGCAACAACCCAATTCCTTCCGCACCGGTCCCGACGAGCGCGGGCATTTCGGCATCTATGGCGGCCGCTTTGTCGCCGAGACGCTAATGCCGCTGATCCTCGATCTGGAAAAGGCCTATGCGCAAGCCAAGGCCGATCCCGCTTTTCAGAAGGAGATGGACGGCCATCTCGCGACTTATGTCGGGCGTCCGTCGCCGCTCTATTTCGCCGAGCGGCTGACCGAACACTGCAGAAGCGTAAAGACGGTCTCCGGCCTTATGGGCGCCAAGATCTATTTCAAGCGCGAGGAGCTCAACCACACCGGCGCGCACAAGGTGAACAACGTGCTCGGCCAGATCATGCTGGCCAAACGCATGGGCAAGACGCGCATTATCGCGGAAACCGGCGCCGGCATGCATGGCGTTGCGACCGCCACGTTGTGCGCCAAGTTCGGTCTGCCCTGCATCGTCTATATGGGCGAAGTCGACGTCGAGCGGCAGAAGCCCAACGTGCTGCGCATGAAGATGCTGGGCGCCGAAGTGCGCGGCGTGACCTCCGGCTCCAAGACGCTCAAGGACGCCATGAACGAGGCGTTGCGTGATTGGGTCACCAACGTCGCCGACACCTTCTATTGCATCGGTACGGTGGCCGGTCCGCATCCCTATCCGGCCATGGTGCGCGATTTCCAGTCGATCATCGGACGCGAGACGCGCGAGCAGATGTTGGCCGCCGAAGGCCGCCTGCCGGATTCGCTCATCGCCTGTATCGGCGGCGGCTCCAACGCCATGGGGCTATTTCATCCGTTCCTCGACGAACGCGGCATCGAGATCTACGGCGTCGAAGCGGCCGGCCACGGCATTGCTAGCGGCAAGCACGCCGCTTCCATCGCCGGCGGACGCCCCGGCGTGCTGCACGGCAACCGCACTTATCTGCTGATGGACGACGACGGCCAGATCGAAGAGGCGCATTCGATCAGCGCCGGCCTCGATTATCCCGGCATCGGCCCCGAGCACGCCTGGCTCAACGATATGGGGCGCGTGAAATTCCTGTCCGCCACCGATGACGAGGCGGTGGCCGCGTTCCAGCTCGTCAGCCGGCTCGAAGGCATCATTCCGGCGCTGGAACCGGCGCACGCGCTGGCCAAAGTGTTCGACATCGCGCCGACCAAGCCGAAGGATCATCTGATGGTGGTCAATGTCTCCGGCCGCGGCGACAAGGACTTGGCGAGCGTGGAAGCGTTTCTCGAGAGCAAGACGAAATGACCACCCGCATCGAAAAACGTTTCGCCGCACTGAAGGCGGAAGGCCGTGCCGCGCTGGTCACCTTCACCATGGCGGGCGATCCCGATTACGACACTTCGCTGGCGATCGCGCAGGCGCTGCCGAAGGCCGGCGCCGACCTGATCGAGCTCGGCATGCCGTTCACCGATCCGATGGCCGATGGCCCGGCGATCCAGGCCGCCGGTGTGCGCGCGCTGAAAGGCGGCCAGCGCATGACCAAGACGCTTCAAATGGTGCGCGAATTCCGCAAAGGCGACGATGCCACGCCGATCGTGCTGATGGGCTATTACAATCCGATCTACATCTACGGCGTCGACAAGTTCCTCGCTGACGCCAAGGCGGCCGGCGTCGACGGCCTGATCGTGGTCGACCTGCCGCCGGAGGAAGACGAAGAGCTCTGCCTGCCGGCGCTGAAAGCCGGGCTCAACTTCATCCGTCTCGCCACTCCCACCACCGACGATAAGCGTCTGCCGGCGGTGCTCAACAACACCTCGGGCTTCGTCTATTACGTCTCGATTACCGGCATCACCGGGTCGGCCGCGCCCGATGCCGCCAAGGTGTCGATGGCGGTTGCCCGCATCAAGCGTCACACGGCATTGCCAGTCGCGGTCGGCTTCGGCGTCAAGAATGCCGAAAGCGCGCGTGGCATTGCCGGCGGCGCCGACGGCGTGGTGGTCGGCTCGGCACTGGTCGAGGCTTTGCGTCAAAGCCTTGATCAGAATGGCAAGGCCACCGTCGGGACCACCAAGGCGGTGACCGATCTGGTGGCCGATATCGCGCAGGGCGTGCGGTCCGCGCGGCGCGTCGCCGCCCCATAACGACACTCTGATGCAACCGTAATAATGCCGTCAAAAGCGGCCACTATAGGCAAGTCATGAACTGGATCACCAACGTCGTCCGCCCGAAGATCCGCAGCCTGCTGCGGCGCGAGACGCCGGAAAACCTTTGGATCAAATGTCCGGATACCGGACAGCTCGTCTTCTACAAGGACGTCGAGGCCAATCAGTTCGTCATCCCGTCGTCCAACTATCATATGCGCATCAGCGCTACCGCGCGCCTGAAGCTGATGTTCGACGGCGCGACCTGGCTCGACATCGGCGTGCCGGAGGTGGCGCTCGATCCGCTCAAGTTCCGCGACGAGCGCCGCTATGTCGACCGCCTGAAGGACGCGCGCGCCAAGACCGGCCTGCAGGATGCGGTGAAGCTCGGACTCGGCAAGCTCGACGGCTTGCCTGTCACCATCGGCGTGCAGGATTTCGATTTCATGGGAGGCTCGCTCGGCATGGCGGCCGGCGAAGCGGTGATCAAGGGGCTGGAAACCGCGGTGGCGAAGGAAACGCCATTCATCATGTTCATCGCCTCGGGCGGCGCGCGCATGCAGGAGGGCATCTTCTCGCTGATGCAGATGCCGCGCACCACGGTCGCGGTGCAGATGCTGCGCGAGGCCAAGCTGCCTTACATCGTTGTGCTGACCAATCCGACCACCGGCGGCGTCACGGCGTCCTACGCCATGCTGGGCGACGTGCACATCGCCGAGCCGGGCGCGCTGATCGGTTTCGCCGGTCCGCGCGTGATCGAGCAAACCATCCGTGAGAAATTGCCGGAAGGCTTCCAGCGCGCCGAATATCTCGCGGAACACGGCATGGTCGACATGGTCGTGCATCGCCACAAGCTGCGCGAGACGCTGTCACAGCTGTGCCGGATCTTGACCAAGGCCCCGGCGGCCAGTTCGCACGACCAATTGCCGGTGGCGGCGAATGCGTAACCCCAGATAGGCCATCATCATCCGTCTCCGCCTGCGCGGGGATAAACTCCAGCGGATGATCCAGGTGCCCCGGTGTCGTAAAATCTGAAGAACAGGGATTGCTGGATGCCTGCGAACGCGGGCGTGATAGATCGAGACATGACCTCCATCGACTCCATCCTTGCCCGGCTGACCGCGCTGCATCCCAAGCGCATCGACCTTTCGCTTGGCCGCATCGAGCGCTTGCTGACCGCGCTCGGTCATCCCGAGCGGCAATTGCCGCCGGTGATCCATGTCGCCGGCACTAACGGCAAGGGGTCCACGGTCGCCTTCCTGCGCGCCATCCTGGAAGCGGCGGGCCAGCGCGTGCACACCTACACCTCGCCGCATCTGGTGCGCTTCAACGAGCGTTTTCGTCTTGCTGCACAACCGGAGTCGGATTTATCCGACTCCGGCCATCTAACGGTGCCGAACTCGGGCAAGCCCGAGTTCGGATGGGGCGGCCAGCTCGTCTCCGACGCCGCGCTCACCGCCGCGCTGGAGGAATGCGAGCGCGCCAATGGCGGCGAGCCCATCACCGTGTTCGAGATCACCACCGCCGCCGGCATGCTGCTGTTCGCGCGCCATCCCGCCGATGTTCTGTTACTGGAAGTCGGCCTCGGTGGACGGCTCGACGCCACCAATGTGATCGAGCATCCGCTCGCCAGCGTGATCACGCCGATCTCCCTCGACCATTTGGATTTCCTCGGCGACAGCATTGAAAAGATTGCCGCCGAGAAGGCCGGCATCATCAAGCGCGGCGTGCCGGCGATCGTTGCCGCGCAGCCGCGCGATGCGCTGGCGGTGATCGAGCGGCAGGCCGCCAGGATTGGCGCACCGATCAAGATTGCCGGCGAGGACTGGACCGCAACCGAAGAACGGGGGCGGTTGGTCTATCAGGACGAAGCCGGGCTCCTCGATCTGCCGGCGCCACGGCTTTACGGCCGCCATCAGTTCGAGAATGCCGGGCTTGCGATCGCGACCTTGCGCGCCATTCCGCGCTTCAAGATTGCGCCCGCGGCCTATGAGGCCGGCATGGTTGGGGCGGAGTGGCCGGCGCGGTTGCACCGGCTGTCGCACGGCGCCTTGGTCGATCTGGCGCCGCCCGGCAGCGAGGTCTGGCTCGACGGCGGCCATAATCCCGATGGCGGCCGTGCGGTGGCGGCCGCGCTCGCCGATCTCGAAGAGCGCGTCTCGCGCCCGCTGGTGTTGATCGTCGGCATGCTGACCACCAAGGACTGCACCGGTTTCCTGCGCAACTTCACCGGCCTGGCGCGCCGCCTGATCGCGGTGCCGGTGGCGGGCAGCGAGAGCGCCATGGCGACGCAGGCGGTGGCCGATGCCGCGCGCGCCATCGGTCTGTCGGCGACCAGCCGCGACAATCTGGCGGAAGCGTTCGAAGCCGCGCGCAAGCTCGATCTCGATCCGCCGCCGCGCATTCTGATCACCGGCTCACTCTATCTCGCCGGTGACGTACTACGCGAGAACGGCACGATCCCAGCCTGAAAACAAATGGCCGGGACATGCCCGGCCATTCATATCTCGCTCGCTCTTGAAGCGCGATCAAACCGCGCTGCTGATCCACTGCGCCAGCTTCTGCTTGGGCGCGGCGCCGACCTGGCGCGAGGCGATCTCGCCGTTCTTGAACATCATCAGCGTCGGGATCGACATGATGCCGTATTTGGCGGCGACATTCGGATTCTCATCGACGTTGAGTTTGACGATCTTGACCTTGTCGCCGAGCTGCGCGGCGATCTCTTCCAGCGCCGGGGCGATCATGCGGCAGGGACCGCACCACTCCGCCCAGAAATCGACAACTACCGGCTCGGACGACTTGAGAACGTCCGATTCGAAGCTTGCGTCCGACACCTTGCCGACGGCCATGGCAGTACCTCTTTTTGTGGGCCGGCGCTTCAGTCCGCGCCATCAATGGAGGGCTGAACCTATGGAGCCACCTGGCGAGCGTCAAGGCGCCCTCACGCAGCGGTGACACGCGTCAGCGCCGTATCCAGCGCCTCGGCGGAAAGTTCCATCAGATCAGGGACTTCGGTCCAGATGAGGGCGGCGCGCACCGGCCGGTCGGGATAGAGCTTTGTGAGTACGGCGCGGTAAAGCGCGAGCTGGGTCCCGTAAGCCGGCGGCACCTCCAAGGGGCTGCGTGGTGCCGGCCGGTTGGTCTTGAAATCGGCAATCAAAACAGAGGTTTGGGTGACGACCAGACGATCGATCTGGCCGCTCACGCGAATCAGCCGGCTGCCAAGCGTGAGTCGCCCGACAATCGGCACTTCGGCACGGCTGCCGGGCCCGTAAAGCGCGGAGAAGCGCTCATCCTCGAGCACGCGCATGACTTGCTCGGTGATCTCGTCGCGTTGCTCTGTGGGCAGTTCTGCGCCCATGCGCGCCAGGTAATCGCCCATCGCCGCCCTACGCTGCGCCGACGGAATATCGGGCAGCGACTGCAACAACCGATGCACCAGCGAGCCGCGCAATAGCGCGAGGCGCGCGCCCGGACTGGGCGCGGGACGTGCCTCGTCTTCGGCGGCGCTCGACGGCGTGACGCTGCGCTCCGCCGGTGGTGTGGATGGCGCTGGGCGCGTTAGCCAGGCCGGTAGCACTGGTATTTCTTTCGGCGCGGGTTCGACTGGTGCGATCGCCGCGGGCGCCTCCGGCGCTTTGCGATAGCGCAGCACCTCGCCCTCGCCATTATCGGCCGGCTCAGCGACGCATGCGGCGCGCAAACCTTCGTCGATCAATTGATACCAGCAGCCGTCGGGAATCTTCTTGTCGCCTTTCGCGCCGCAAACGATCAGCCGTTCGGCCGCGCGCGTCATCGCCACATACAAGAGCCGGCGATGTTCGTGGCGCGCCGCGGCCTCGGTGCCGACGCGCGCCGCTGCCATGAGTTCGGTGTCGTCCTGCTTGCGCTGTGCCCAGGCCAAGGCGCCGCTTTCCAGCGCCAGCAGTTTCGGCGGATGCGCGCCTTTCGGGTCGGTGATGGTGTCGGCCAGGATGACGG
>JAKAMD010000014.1 GCA_021823875.1 Pseudomonadota bacterium
TCGCCAGCCTCGATCTCTCCTGGGCGCAGGAACTCTGCATCTACATGTTCATCTGGATGGCCAAGTTCGGCGCCGCCTATGGCGTGCGCACCGGCATCCATGTCGGCGTCGACGTGCTGGTCAACATGCTGCCGCCGGCCTCCCGCAAAAAGGTGATCGTCTTCAGTCTGTTGTGCGGCGCGCTGTTCACCGGAATCGTCGCGGTGTTCGGCGGCTCGTTCGTGGACCAGATGTACCAAACCGGTCAGCAATCGAACGACCTCGAAGCGCCGATGTGGATCGTCTATCTGACGCTGCCGCTCGGCTCCGGGCTGATGTGTTTCCGCTTCCTGCAGGTAGCCTGGTGGTTCTACTGGACCGGTCAGCTACCGCATCACGACGTTGCCCATGTTGAGGGCCTGCAGGACCCGCTACATCCGGCCGACGTCAGCCCGGCGGCCGCGCAAAAGCAGGGCATGAGCCCACTCGGCGTCATCATAATACTGGTACCGCTTCTGATCGTGGCGATCTGCGTCGCGCATGCGACCGGTCTCATCGTGCTGCCGCAGAGCCTGCGCGCGGTCGTCATGTTTGTCCTGCTGATCGCGCTGATGTTGACCGGCATGCCGGTGTCGATTTCGCTTGGCCTCACAGTGCTCACCTTCATGTTCACACTGACCGACGTGCGCACGGAATCGGTCGCGCTCAAGCTGTTCACCGGGCTGGAAAGCTTCGAGATCATGGCGATCCCGTTCTTCATTCTGGCAGGCAATTTCCTCACGCATGGCGGCGTCGCCCGCCGCATGATCAATTTTGCCACCGCCATGGTGGGCCATTGGTATGGCGGCTTGGCGCTTGCAGGCGTCCTCGCCTGCGCTCTGTTTGCAGCGGTGTCTGGGTCTTCGCCCGCGACGGTGGTCGCGATCGGCTCGGTCATTCTACCGGCGATGGTGGCGCAGGGCTTTCCCAAGCGTTTCGGTGCCGGCGTCATTACCACATCCGGTTCATTGGGGATTTTGATTCCGCCTTCCATTCCGATGGTTCTCTATGCGGTTGCAACCAATTCTTCGGTCGGAAAACTGTTCATCGCCGGTATCGTCCCCGGCATCGCGCTGGCTAGCATGCTTGGCGCGACGACTTTCTATCGCGCGTGGCGAAATAATTATCCACGCATGCCCAAGGCATCTTTCGGCGAGCGCGTACGCACGTTCCGCGAATCGATCTGGGGCCTGTTGCTGATCGTCATCGTCATCGGCGGCATCTATTCCGGCTTGTTCACGCCGACCGAAGCCGCCGCCATGAGCGCGGTCTATGCCTTCTTCATCGCGGTCTTCGTCTACAAGGATCTCAAATTGCGCGAGGTGCCGCGGGTTCTGCTGTCGTCGGCCAATCTGAGCGCCATGCTGCTCTACATCATTACCAATGCGGTGTTGTTCTCGTTCCTATTGACCTACGAGAATATTCCGCAGCATCTGGCGCAATGGATGATCGACCAGGGCCTCGGCTGGATCGCGTTCCTGCTGGTGGTCAACGTGTTGCTGCTGGTGGCCGGCAACGTGATGGAGCCGTCGTCGATCATCCTGATCATGGCGCCGATCCTGTTTCCGGTCGCGGTCAGGCTCGGCATCGATCCGGTTCATTTCGGTATTCTGATGACCGTCAACATGGAGGTCGGTCTCTGCCACCCGCCGGTCGGCCTCAACCTCTATGTCGCGTCCGGCATCGCCAAGATGGGCATTACCGAGCTCACGGTCGCGGTGTGGCCGTGGCTGCTGACCATGCTGGTGTTCCTCGGTGTCGTCACCTACTGGCCCGGCCTGTCGCTCTGGTTACCGGCCGCGCTCGGCATGCATTGACGGTGATTAGCATCGCCCCGACCGGCGTCATGCCGCCAAGCGAGAAAGCCGCGCGCCGACGCATTACGATTGCGCGTCCTGACACACGCGCGATCGGTGTGTTTTGGGTGCCCACCATCGGGTCGGTGTAGACCGGCGCGCGCACATTCGCTTCAATACGCCGGCGAGTCACCGACACGAAGCGTAAGGACATCATTCATGCCGGCTTACTGGGTTGCGCGTTCCAAGATTAACGATCCGGTCGAGTACAAAAAATACACCGATCTGGTGCCCGATATCATCGCCAAATACGGCGGCAAGGTATTGGCGCGCGGCGGCAAGTTTCAGATCATGGAAGGACCCGACAAATTTCATCGCTTCATAGTGATCGAATTTCCCACCTTCGAGCAGGGGGTGGCCTGCTTCACCTCGCCCGAATATGACCGCGCTGCGGCCTATCGGCGTGCGGGCGCCGGAGAAGTGGAAACCATCGTGGTGGAGGGGATTTAGCCCAACTTTGCCGTCACTTAACCCTGGCGCGCGCGGAAAATCTGCGTAGAATGCCGGGCAAAATAACATGTCATGGGAGGACGACTGATGCTGCCTAGCCTAAAAAAGCGGAATATTGCCTGGATTGCCGGCGTGAGCCTGTCGCTCGCGGCCGGCGCGTTATTTGTTACGCAGCCTGCCAATGCGCAGGCCAAGAAGCCGATCAAGATCGGTTTTAGCCAATCGCTCACGGGCTTCCTGTCGCCGAACGGCAAGCAGGCCTTGCTTGGCGCCGAAATCTGGCGCGACGAGGTCAACAAGGCCGGCGGCCTGCTCGGGCGCCCGGTCGAGCTTGTTTATTACGATGACAAGAGCTCGCCCGCGCAGGTCCCTGGCATCTACACCAAGCTGCTCGACATTGATAAGGTCGACCTCGTGGTCTCCGGCTACGCCACCAATGAAATAGCGCCGGCGATGCCGGTCGTCATCCGCAAGGGCAAGACCTTCATCAGCCTGTTCGGGCTCGACGTGAACGCCAAGTTCAACTATCCGAAATACTTCTCGGTGCTGCCGACCGGCCAGGACACCAAGGGTTCGTTCACCGAAGGCTTCTTCCAGGTCGCGGCGCAGCAGAAGCCGAAGCCGAAGACGGTGGCGTTGTCTTACGCCGATGCCGACTTCTCGCAGAACGCCTGTGATGGTGCTCGCGCCAACGCCAAGAAGTACGGCTTCAAGATCGTCTACGACAAGAGCTATCCGCCGCCGCCGAAGACTACCGACTTCACGCCGATCGCGCGTGCGCTCAAGGCGGTGAATGCCGACTTGGTCGTGGTCTGCGCCTATCCGGCCGACTCGGTCGGCATGGTGGAAGCGGCCCACGAAGTTGGCCTCCAGCCCAAGATGTTCGGCGGCGCCATGGTCGGCCTGCAGGCCACGGTGTTCAAGGAAAAGCTCAAGACCAAGCTCAACGGTATCGTCAACTACGAGACCTGGGTGCCGGACAAGAAGCAGATGTATGACGGCACCGAGGCGTTCTTCAAAGAGTATCAGGCCCGCGCCAAGGCCGCCGGCGTCGATCCGCTCGGCTATTATCTCGGTGGCTGGGGCTACGCCCAGTTCCAGATCCTCGGCGACGCCATCAAGGGTGCGAAGAGCATCAACGACGACAAGCTCGCCGCTTATCTGAAGAAGACGACCTTCAAGACCGTGATGGGCCCGATCAAGTTCGGCAAGAAGGGCGAGTGGGCGCATGGGCGCATGCTCGCCGTGCAGTATCACGGCATTACGGATAAGGCCGATCTCGAAACCTGGCGCGGCATGAGCTATCAGACCGTGCTGGAGCCGAAGGGCCTGGCGACCGGCAAGGTGATCTATCCTTACGAGAAGGCGCAAAAATAAGCCGCTTCTCGCAAGGACGAAACGAAGCAGCGCCGCGGGTAACCGCGGCGCTGTTGTTTTTGAAGATAGGCGTGTCCCGGGCGCAGCGCTGCACGAGCGCAGCGAAGTGATGCGCCGCAGACCCGGGACCGTAACGGTCTCGGAGCCTGAGACGGCTCCGGATCAGCGGCGCATCACGTCGTGCAGCGCCGTGTCCGGGGCAGGTCGCCCTCACATCCCCATGTAAAGCTGGCGGATCAGATCGTTGTTGTTGAGCTCGTGGGCCGATTTGCCCTCGAACACGATCTTGCCGTGCACGATCACATAACCGCTGTCGGCGATACGGATGGCCTGGGTGAAGTTCTGCTCGGCCATCAGGACGGTGAGATTATAATGGTCCTTGAGCTGCTTGACGGCATCGATGGTGCGGCTCACCAGCACCGGCGCCAGACCCACCGACGGCTCGTCGATCAGCAGGATGCGCGGGTTGAGCATCAATGCGCGCGCCAGCGCCAGCATCTGCTGCTCGCCGCCGCTCATCGAGCCGGCCAATTGGCTGCGGCGCTCGGACAGGCGCGGGAAGATCTCGAAGCAGAAATCCATATTGTTCTTGATGTGCGGGCGCGCCTTCATGCGGCTGGCGCCGAGCAGGAGGTTCTCCTCCACGGTCTGGCGCGGGAACAGGCGGCGGCCCTCGGGCACCAGCGCGATGCCGAGGTCAACGATCTCCTCGGTGGTCATGCCGACGAGGTCGTGGCTGTGCCCGTCGATCTCGGCCACGATCCGGCCCTTGGTCGGCCGCACCATGCCCATCACGCATTTCATCAGCGTGCTTTTGCCGTTGCCATTGGTGCCGAGCAGCACCACGGTCTGGCCGCTGCTGGCGGAAAGCGAGACGTCTTCCAGCACCCGCACGGCGCCATAGGCGGCGTCGATATTCTCGACGGTGATGCTGTTGGTGCTATTGGCCAAGATAGGCTCCCACGACTTCCTGGTCTTTGATCACTTCGTCCGGCTTGCCGTCGGCGATCTTCTTGCCGGAGACCAGCACCACCAGCCGCTGCGAGAAGGTCATCACCGCGCTCATGATGTGCTCGATCATGATGATGGTGATGCCGCGCTGGTTGAGCCGGATCAGCAGCGCCACGATGTCCTCGACCTCAGAATGCGACAGGCCGGCCATAGATTCATCGGCGATCAACAGCTTCGGTTCGGCCGCCACCGCGCGCGCCAGCTCCAGCTTGCGCATCTCGACCTGCGTGAGGTCGCGCGGCAGCTTGTTCGCCTTTTTATCGAGCGCCACCAGCTTCAGCAGTTCGACGCAGCGGTCATCGAGCTCGCTGCCGTGCAGGTGATGGCCGCCGCGCGCGTTGACGGTGTAGAGCAGCGGCACGCGGATATTCTCGGCGACGCTCAGGCTCATGAACGGGCGCGGCAACTGGAAACTGCGGGCGAGCCCCCGGTGCGTGCGCTCATGGGTGTTGAGCGTATTTATGTTCTGGCCGGCGAAAATCACGTCGCCGGTCTCGTTGCGCAGGGTGCCGCAGATGCAATTGACCAGCGTGCTCTTGCCGGAGCCGTTGGGACCGATCAGGCCAACCCGCTCGCCCTCGGCGACGTCCAGATTGACGCTGTCGAGCGCGACGAAGCCGCCGAAGCGTTTGCCGACCTGGTCGACGTGAAGCAGGGGGGCGCTCATGACTTCGACCTCTTGGCGATCCAGTCTTGCCACAGGCCGACGATGCCGTTCGGCGCCACGATGACGAAGCCGATCAGCATCAGGCCGACGATGAGCAGGTTGGCGACCGAGGAGATCGTGACGGTGGCGACCTGCTGCATCGTGCCCAGCAGGATGGCGCCGATCAGGGGGCCGACCCAGGAAGTGGTGCCGCCGATCATCGGCATGGCGATCGAGTTCACGGCGTAGGACAGGTCGAACACCGAGCCCGGCTCGGTGAAGCCGAGATAGAAGGGGAAGGTCGAACCGGCCATGCCCATCAGCGCGCCCGACAGCACGGTGGCGATCAGCTTCAGCTTCAAGGTCGGCACGCCGGAGGCTTCCGCCGCCAGTTCGTCGTCGCGGATGGTAGCGAAACCGTAGCCGAGGCGGGAGCGTTCGATCAGCCGCGCGGCGGTCAGCCCGACGATGACCATGACCAGCATCAGCACGAACAGGTACTGGATATAGGGGCCGAACACGGGGACCGTGTTGGGCGGAATGATGTAGGCGCCGCGCGAGCCGCCGACGTATTCCCAATTGACGATCAGGGTCTCGATCACGACCGCCAGCGCCAGCGTCGCGATGGCGAAGAATACACCGCGCAGCCGCAAGGTGAGGTAGCCGGTGCCTAGCCCAACTAGGCCCGCGAAGGCGCCGCCGAAGACGATGAGGATGGGCACCGGAATCGGGAAGATCACGTGCAACACACTGGTGAGAAAACCAGGGTCCATGTCCTGGACGTTCTGCCCGACCGTGTAGAAGAACACGCTCGAATAGGCGCCGATGGCGAAAAAGCCGGCCGAGCCGAAGTTCACATAGCCGCAATAGCCGCCCAGGATGTTCCAGGCCGTCGCCATCACGACGAATTGCAGCACGGTATAGCCGGCGAAGAAGAAGTAGTCGTTGCCGTAATGCCGGAACAGCAGATACAGCACCGTGGCGACTACGACTTCACAAATGATGAAAAGAGGAGTTCGCACGGCTTACCGTCCCAACAATCCGGAAGGCCGCACGGCCAGGGTGATCAGCAGGATGCCGAATGCCACCGCCGGCGCCCAGGACGGTCCGTAGAAAGTGGACGTCAGGCTTTCGAGCACGCCGAGCAGCAGCGCCGCGATCAGGGCGCCGGGCAGACTGCCGAGACCGCCGAGCACGCAGATCGCGAAGATGCGGCCGATATAGTCGCGGCCGACCGAGGGGATCACCGGCTGGATGATGATCAGGAAGGCACCCGCCATCGAGGCGGTGGCGATCGAAATGCCGAAGGCGATGCGCTTGATGCGGGTCGGATCGACCGCCATCAGCCGCAGCGCCAGCGGATCCTGCGACACCGCCATGACCGCGCGGCCGATGAAGCTGCGCGACAGGAAGATCTGCAGCACGGCGAACATCGCCAGCGCCGCCGCGCAAGGCACCAGCAGGCGCAGCGGCAGCTCGATCGGACCGATATTGATGCTGGGGCCGATATAGGCGGCGTTGACCGAGCGATAGTCGACGCCGAACACGATCAGCAGCAGCACCTCGGTGACGAACAGCAGGCCGAAGAAAAAGGCCAGCCCCCGCAAGCTTTCCTGGCCGCGTTTTTCGAACGACAGGTAATAGACCTGGTAGACGGCGGCGCCGAGTGCGTAGAACGCCGGCAGCATCACGATGCTGGCCAGGATCGGATCAACGCCGAATTTGGCGTTGATAATATAGGCGACATAGGAGCCGACGATGATGAAGGCGGGATGCGCGATATTCACGATATCGAGCATGCCGAACGAGATCGCGATGCCGGCGGTGACGGCGGCGTAGAAGCCACCGAGCAGCAATCCAGCAGCGATTGCGTTGATCAGGAGCGAAAAAGAAAATTCCATACGGGCCTCAGCCGGCGCAAGTGCGGCAACACGTGCAAGACGGTCATGCGGGTGGGACGCAGCGCGTTAATCCGGCGC
Source organism: Pseudomonadota bacterium (assembly GCA_021823875.1). Taxonomy (GTDB): domain Bacteria; phylum Pseudomonadota; class Alphaproteobacteria; order Rhizobiales; family Xanthobacteraceae; genus Pseudolabrys. The sequence goes on from JAKAMD010000014.1 coordinate 7,338, forward strand.
GTTGCGCGAGGCGCAATGAACCTGTCCAGATGGCCGGCATTCTCTCCCCTCCGACGTTTCTTATCATGCCGGCCTTTGTGGCCGGTCGGTCCACCCCCGTGGACCTTTTTGCCGGCCCGCAGGCTGGAACGCCGCGCACGGGCCGGATTGCGCGGCAGTTTGCAGGAAGCGGAGCGGCTTGGCTAGCCTATTGATCAGGCAATCAAACCGGCCCACCTGCGACATAAAAAGCCCCCGCCGTTCGGGTGTCCCGAACGGTGGGCGGAAACCCGCGACGACCCGCTCAAGCGGCTGCTTGCGCGCGCACGCTTGCGGGCAGCGGCATCGGCGCGTTGGCGCTGTCTTTGAACTCGACGGTCATAAACACCATTTCCTGATCGCCGAGATTTTCCAGATCGTGCACCTTGAACTCGCCCTTGCCATAGGTCTCGTGGCGCGTCTCGCCGGGCGCGTAGGTGTATTCCACGGTGGTGCCGTCATGCACGTGCTGGCGGCCGCGGCCGCCGGAGACCGAGGTCCAGAAGTAATCCAGCACATGACGGTGGAAGCCGACCCGCTCGCCGGGGGCGAGGCGGATGATCCACACGCGCGTGCGTTCGTTCTCCGACAGCAGCGTCGATCCGACGCAGGGGTTGGGATTCTTCGCCTCGCGTTCGAACTCGGCAAGAATGTCGGCCGGCCACTGTGACTTGTCCTTTTTCTCGGCCGCTTTGTCGAGCATGGTCAATGCCATGTGGATTCCTCCAGTGTCATTTGGACGCCATATATAGCATAATTCACCGAACGAAAAGCTTTGGGGGGAACCATTGAGCGGTGCAGCAAAAAGACGCGCGATCGTGATCGGCGGTTCGATGAGCGGCCTGCTCAGCGGGCATTTCCTGTTGCGCGCCGGCTGGGATGTCGACCTCTTTGAACGCGTGGAAAGCGAATTGTCCGGACGCGGCGCCGGCATCGTGGCGCAGCAGGAATTGATCGACCGATTGGGCAGCCTGGGCCTGCCGACCGACACGCTCGGCGTGCAGATCACCACCCGCAAGATCCTCGACGCGCAGGGCCGGGTCAGCATCGAGATCGCATGCCCGCAGGTGCTCACCGCCTGGGAACGCGTTTATCGGCTGTTGCGTGACAGCATTCCGGCCGAGCGTTACCATCGCGGACGCGGGCTGGTCGGCTTTGCCCAGGATGCGGGCGCCGTGACCGCGCATTTTTCCGATGGCGAAACGCGGAAAGCCGATCTCCTGGTCGGCGCCGACGGCATCCGTTCGACGGTGCGTCCGCTCTGCCTGCCCGAGGCGATACCGCATTATGCCGGCTACAGCGCCTGGCGCGCCTTGATCCCGGAAAGCGCGCTGCCGGCCGCCGTGCATGATGAGTTGTTCGAGGTGATGGCCTTCGGCCTGCCGCCGGGCGAGCAGTTCCTCAGCTATCCGGTGGCCGGGCCCGACGATGATCTGCGCCCGGGCCATCGCCGCACCAATGTGGTGTGGTACCGGCCGGCGGACGCGGCGGACAAGCTGAAATGGCTGCTCACCGACGAAGAGGGTGTCACGCACGAGATCTCGATCCCGCCGCCGCTGATCCGCCGCGAGGCCATCGCCGAGATGCGCGCCGATGCCGAGCGGCTGCTGGCGCCGCAGTTCCGCGCCATTGTGCGGCTGATCGAGGAGCCGATCCTGCAGCCGATCTATGATCTGGAAAGCACGCGCATGGCGTTCGGCCGTGTGGCGGTGCTCGGTGATGCGGCTTTCGTCGCGCGTCCGCATGTGGCGGCCGGCGTATCGAAGGCGGCGGATGATGCCGCCGCGCTGGTGGAAGCCTTGCAGGGCGAGCCCGACGTCGCGCAGGCGCTGATGAAATTCGAGGCGGCGCGGCTGCCGGAGAACCGCCGCATCATCCAGCGCGCGCGCCATCTCGGCGCCTATCTGCAGGCGACGCAAACGCAAGAAGAACAGGCGCGCGCCGGCCGCCACTCAACCGACCGAGCGGTGATCGAAGAGACGGCGGTCCTGGATTTTCTGTATGGATGACTGAAGCGGCCTATGGCCTCTCGGCCGTCATGCCCGGCCTTGTGCCGGGCATCCACGTCTTTGGCCGTGTGACACGAGGAAGGCGTGGATGGCCGGGACAAGCCCGGCCATGACGAGATCTCACAGCCCCAGCAGCTTCTTCGCGTTGCCGCCGGCGAGCGCGGCGCGTGTCGTCGCGTCGAAGCTCTCCACCGACGCGATATGGCCGATCGGGTCGTGCTCGAGCATGTCGTAGGGATAGTCGGTGCCCATGATGACGTGATCGGCGCCGAAGGTCTTCACCAGTGTTTCCAGTTGCAGCGGCGTGAACACCACCGTGTCGAAATAGACCTTCTTCAGGTAATGCGTCGGCGGCTTCGGCAGGTCGGCCTCGCAGTCGCCGCGCGCGCCCCAGGCGTGGTCGATGCGGCCGGAATAGGCGCCGAGATAGCCGCCGCCGTGCATCACGTAGATCTTCAGGTTCGGGTGGCGCTCCAGCACGCCGTCGAAGATCAGGTAGTGCAGGGCCATCGTAGTCTCGAGCGGATTGCCGATGACGTTATTGAAGTAGAAGCGCGAGAAGCGCTGGCCTTCGGTGAATCCGTTGGGGTGGATGATCACCAGCGTGCCGAGTTCCTCGGCCTTCTTCCAGAACGGCGCGAAAGCCGGATCGGACAGCTCGCGGCCGGCCACATTGGTGAGGATTTCGACCGCCTTGAAGCCAAGCTTCTTGACGCAGCGCTCCAGTTCCTTGGCGGCTTCCGCCCCATCCTGCATCGGCACGGTGCCGGCGGGAATGAAGCGGTCGGGATGCTTGGCGGCGAACTCGGCGATGCCATCATTGACCATCTGCGCGCCGGGCACGGCGTATTCGAGCGCGACGGTGTGATAGCACTGCGGCGGCGGCGGCATCACGAGCTGCATGTCGACGCCCATCGCATCCATGTCGGCGAAGCGCTGGTCATAGCTGGTCAGGCTGGTGCGGATATCGTTCTCCTGCTTGGCGGTGATCTGCTTGGTCAGATCGGACGCGAAATGCGCGAGCGGGATGGTGGACCAGTCGAGATGCGGCTTGATGAACTCGGCCGCGCGCGGCACCGCGACATGGGAGTGCAGGTCGATGGTCGTGCTTTGCGGGCGAACTTCGCGCCCCGGCTTGCCATGCTTGCGCGCCGCGGTGTCGGCGTATTTGTTCCAAACCTTCGTCATCGTCATTGCCTCTCGATTGCGTCATGCGGGGCCTTGTGCCGGGCACCCACGTCTTTCTTGTCTTGCACAGGACATGGATGGCCGGGTCAAGCCCGGCCATGACGGTGTGGATATGCTTCAGAACACTCCCAGGTGCTGCGTCAGGTCGACATTGCCCTCTTGCAGCGCGGCCGGAGTCGATACCACCGCCACGCGGCCAGTGTTGAGGATGACGATGTCGTCGGCGACGTCGAACACCAGCGTCGGATTCTGTTCGACCAGCACGATCGACAGCCCGCTCTCCTTGAGCTTGCGGATGGTGTTCATCACCTCGTGCACGATCTGCGGCGCCAGGCCTTCCGAGGGCTCGTCCATCAACAGCACGCGCGGATTGCCCATCAGCGCGCGGCCGATCGCCAGCATCTGCTGCTCGCCGCCCGACAGATGCGCCGCGATCTGATTGCGGCGTTCTTCCAGGCGCGGAAACATGGCGAACACCGTCTCGGTGGTCCAAGGCGCATGCTTGCCGTCGCGCGGCTTCTGCGCCGCCACCACCAGGTTTTCGCGTACGGTGAGGCTCTTGAAGATGCGGCGGCCCTGCGGCACCAGCGCCACGCCTTGCGCCGAGATCTGCTCGGGCGACAGCCCGGCGACCGGCGTGCCGAAAATCGAGACCTGGCCGCGTCGCGGCGCCAACAGGCCGATGGTGACATTCATGCAGGTCGATTTGCCGGCGCCGTTGCGGCCGAGCAGGCCGAGCAGGCGCGCCTCGCCGCACGAAAACGAGACGTCGTGCAGCACATGGCTGTCGCCGTAATAGGCGTCGATATGCGAAAGCTCGAGGGCGTTAGTGGCCAAGGTACACCTCCCGGGTGCGCGGGTCGGCCACCACTTCGGCGCGCGTGCCCTCGACGATCACCTCGCCGAAATGCAAGAGCGTGATACGTTCGGCGAATTCCAGCGCCACGTCCATATTGTGCTCGATCATCACCATGGTCACGTCGCGCGGGATCGCCATCAGCAGCTCGTGCACGTCGTGGCGCTCGTCGATGGACAGGCCGGCGAACGGCTCGTCAAGCAGCAGGACTTTCGGATTCTGCGCCAGCGCCATGGCAATCTCGACTCGCCGCCGCTCGCCATAGGAAGTCTGCGACAGCGGCCGTTCGGCGATGTGGCCGAGGCCGACACGCTTGAGCGCCTCGTGGGCGCGTTCGGTGATATGGCCCTGCCGCTTGAGGTCGATGAACGGGTTCCAGCGCAGCGGTGACAATCCGAGCAGCGCCAGCGACACGTTATGGACGATAGTGTTCTGCGGGAACAGCGTGATGATCTGGTAGGTGCGCGCCATGCCGAGATGCGGCCGGCGCCGGCTCGGCACCCGGGTGATGTCGCTGCCGAGCAGGGCGATCTGACCTGAGTCGGGCGTGAGCTCGCCGGTGATCTGGTTGAACAGCGTGGTCTTGCCGGCGCCGTTGGGGCCGATGATCAGCCGCCGCTCGCCCGGCGCGACGTTGAGGTTGACGTTGCGGGTGACGTGCAGGCCGCCGAAGGACTTGCACAGGTTGGTCAGGGTCAGCGCGCTCATTGCTCGGCCCCCGCTTTGCTGGGCGCCGCAGCGTCATCATCGCGCGAGGTGCCGAATTGGCGCCAGGCCAGCCGCCACAGCCGCGCGGTGCCGGGCACCAGCCCTTCCGGCATGAAGATGACGATGACGACGAAGATGGCGCCGAGCAGCATGTTCCAGCGTTCGATGAAGCCTGAGACCACGCTCTTGACGATGACCACCAGCGCGGCGCCGACGATGGGCCCGAGTAAGGTGCCGGCGCCGCCGGAGATCACCATCAGCAGCGCCTCGGCCGAGGCGGTGAGATCGACCGCCTGCGGGCTGATGAACTGATTGTAATAGACGAATAGCACGCCGGCGATCGCGGTCAGCAGGCCGGAGAGCATGCAAGCCCAGAAGCGGATCGCCCAGACGTGATAGCCGAGCGCGTTCATGCGGCGCGGCTGGTCGCGCGTGCCCATCAGGGCGGCGCCGAGCGGCGAGCGCACGAAGATTGTCACGATCACTATGCAGACCAGGAACACGACCAGCGTCGCGTAATAGAACGCGGTCGGCGAGGCGAGCGAGAACCCGAAGGGCATCGGTCGGCTGTGCACGTTGATGCCGTTGTCGCCATTGGTGATGCTGATCCAGCGGTAGGCCAGGCCCCAGATGATCTCGCCCAGCGCCAGCGTGATCATGATGAAGCCGATGCCGGTCGTGCGCAGCGACAAGACGGCATAAACCGCCATCGAAATGAGGCCAGCGATCAGCGCGATGATGATGGCGACCGGATGGCCGAAGCCGGCATGCAGCAAATAGGCGGCGGCATACGCGGAAATGCCAAGCAGGCCGGCATGGCCGAGCGAGACCAGCCCGCCGTAACCGGCCAGGATGTTCAGCCCGAGCGCGAAGATGGCGTAGAACAGGATCTGGCTGGTGACATTGATGTAATAGGCACCGGGCATCCAATAGGGCACGGTGACGAGCGCGACGAGCGCGAGTAGGAGGGCGATGATGCGCGTCTTCATGACACGGCCCTCACGGTATGAACCGGCCGAACAGGCCCTGCGGCCGTAGCAGCAGCACCAGCACCATCGGCAGGAAGAGGACGAAATAAGCGAGCTCCGGCAGCAGCGCCTGGCCGAAATTGTAGAGCACGCCGATGATGAGGCTGCCGACCACGGAGCCGAGTAGGCTGCCCGAGCCGCCGAGGATGACCACAACGAGCGCGAGCGGCAGCATGTATTGGTCGAGGCCGGGATAGACCGTCAGGATCGGGCCGCCGATGACGCCGGCAAATGCGGCAATGCCGGCGCCGAGCGCGAACACAATGGTGAAAAGCCGGGAGACGCGGATGCCGACCACCCGTGCCATGTCGGGATCGTCGACACCGGCGCGGATCATGGCGCCAAGCCGCGTGCGGTCGAGCAGCAGCCAGAGCGCGATGGCGACCACGACGGCGATGCCGATAACGGCAATCCGATAGATTGGAAAGATCATCGGCCCTAACCGTACGGAGCCGACGAGGGTGTCCGGTGTTGCCACCGCCACCGGGTCGCCGCCCCAGACCATCAGACAGAAGTCGGCGACGATGAAGGAGATGCCCAGCGTGACCAGCACCTGCGCCATTTGCTGGCCGGGCAGCCGGCGCAGCAGCAGGCGCTCGATCACCGCGCCGAATGCGGCAACCAGCAGAGCGGCCATCACCGCCGCTACCCAGAAATTGAACATCATGCCGAGCATGCCGCCGACGAAGGTGGCACCGAAATAGGCACCCAGCATGAACAATGAGCCGTGCGTCAGGTTGGGAATGCGCATCAGGCCGAAAATCAGCGAGAAGCCCGCCGCCAACAAGAACAGCAGGCTGCCGAAGGTGATGCTGTTGACCGTCAGCAGCAGCCAGAAGGTCATGGTTGCGCTTTCCGCTTTCTTATTTATCCGGTCATTCCGGGGCGCGAGCGAAGCGAGCGAGCCCGGAATCCAGACAGGAATGCAGTGCCGTTTTTCTGGATTCCGGGCTCTGGCCTTCGGCCGGCCCCGGAATGAAGGAAGAGAATTGCCGCGGGCACAGGTCGCACCCGCGGCGCGTTTACGTCAGCACTTCTTCAGCGGCGGGTAGTTGCGCGAATAGACCGGGTGCGCGAGGAACTCCTTCTCCGGCCAGGTCCAGAACTGGCTGACGTTCTCGTAGGTCTTCACCGTCTTGTTCCAGAGCTTGAGCCCGTAGGGGTTCTTCGCCTTCTCGATGCGGCGGACGTAGAAATTGCCGACGACGTTGCCGAGATGGTCGAAGCTGATCGGCCCGCGCGGTGTGTCCTTGAGCTTCACGGCCTTGAGCGCGGCCATGAACTTCTCCTTGTCATGGGTCGTGCCTCCCGAGGCTTTCAGGGCGGCTTCCACCACATCGCAATTGATGTAGAGGCCGGCAGCATAGAAGCCGGGGACGACCTTGAAGTTCTTGAACATCGCCTGGGCGAACTTCTTGTTCGCGTCGGTGTCGAGGTCGAGCGTGTAGGGGCAGGTGCTCATCATGCCGAGCGCTTCGTCACCGAAGGCGTGCAGCAAGGCGTCGTCGCCACCGGTTTCGCCGGTCACCACCGGGAACTTGAGGCCGATATTGGCGTACTGCTTCATGAAGGCGAGCGGGCCCGATCCGGCAAAGCCCTGGCAAAGGACGTCGATACCGGTCATCTGCGCGAGGTAGGGCGTATAGTCGGGCGTTCCCAGTGGCACCCACAGCTTGTTGGCGACGCAGCCGCCGTCCTTCTCGAATGCCGCCTGGAAGCCGCCTTGCTGCTCGTAACCGAAGGCGAAATCGTAGTCGATGCAGATGGCTTTCTTCTTGCCCATTTCCTTCGCGGTGTAGTGGCCCATCACATGCATCGCCTGCGAGGAAGTGGCCGATGGCCGCAGGAAGTAGGGGTTGGGCTTGCGTTGGGTGATGTCGTCGGCGCCCGCGAGGCTGAGCGTCGGCGTCTTGTGCTCGCGAATATAGTCGGAGATCGCCAGCAGCTCGAAGGCGGCGAGCGGCCCGAGGATGACGTCGACCTTGTCGCGTTCGATCAGTTCCTGCGCCTTGGTCTTGGTGCCGGCCGGCTTGCCGCCGGTGTCGGCGGAGATGAACTCGACCTTGCGGCCGGCCATCTTGTTGCCGTGCAGCTTCAGCCAAGTGAGAACGCCTTGCTCCATCTGGATGCCGCCCTGCGCCAGCGGGCCGGTCTTGACGGTGAGCAGGCCGAGCTTGAACGGTGCGGCTTGCGCGATGGCGGGCGTCGGGAATTTGAACGTGGCCGCGGCTGCGCCGGCGGCCGTCGCGGTCATGAAGGTACGACGGGTAAGCTTGCGAGACATCTTCCTTTTCCTCCCTCTATCGTTCGCCCCGGGCGGGGCTGTTTCCCTGGTGCGGCGTCAATCGCCGTCTTATCGGCCTGAGCGGCCTTGGATGATCTGACATCGGTGCGCGGACGCCCGTTTATAACGCGAACGGCCGAATTCGGGAAAGCCATCATCTTCCAATGTATTGCACGATGTAAAGGCCGCTGACGTCGTCTCCACAAAGGCAGGCGCCTCACCTGCCAATGATTGGCAAAATGTGGGACCTGTCCATGTTGTAATGTCGCAGTACCTTTCTTGATGAGGCAGTTTGCCGCGCAAACCGGCAATAGCGAATGGTCCGGGCATGCACTATGCACGCCCGGACCGTCATTCGGTGCATTTCGTGCCGTTAACGACGACGTGCTGTTTTTTTCGGCGGAATGACCGGCAGCAGCACATAGGGCGCCTTCGCACCGCCGAAATGCAGCGTCGTGGCGTTGTCGAACACCGCCATCGGCCGATCACGCGGATCGTCATGCAGGAACGGTCCGCAGCCGGTCAGTTCGTTCTTGAAGTTCGACAGCTTGCCGCCGCTGCCGCCCGGGTAAGCATAATCCTTACCGCGCACTGACACGCCGATGCGGAAACCTGCGGGGACTACGACGCAGGTCGGCCAGATCTCGATGTCGAGCTCGACTTGCTGGCCCTTCTTGAGCGGCTGCTTCTCGTCATGGGTGTGATAGGGCCGATAGGGTAGCGACAGTTTCTTGTCGAGCTTGCGATGCGAAGCGCGCAGCCAGCCTTGCGCGACCGGCGTGTGCGGATCGATCGCGCCCTGGAACACGACTTCCTTCATGTCGCCGGTGAACACCCGCAGCACGATGAAGAAATCGGCGTCGCTGGTGGATGACGACGCGAACAATTTGAGCGCCGACGGTCCGGTGATCTCGGTCTCTTCCTTCAACGGCGGGGTGAGGAAGGTGAGGCCATCGCCCATCGACGCGAAGCTGAGCTTGCCGCCGCGCGTGGGCTTCTTGGTGGTCAGCGTCATGCCGGCGGGATCGAGATAAAACTTCGTCCATTTGGTGCGCTTGAGCGGCCATTCGTTTTCCGCGCGAGCGACGAACTTCTCGCCGGGGTAGCGCACTTGCAGGAACACCTTCGGCTGCTTGCCCCAGCCGGTATCCTTGCCGTGCAGGAATTTGTCGAAGAACTTGCGCTGCTGCTCGCGGCCGTAGTCGGTATAGAAATGCGTCCAGTGCTCGATGCCGTGCGCTTCCAGCCATTTCTGCTTCGACGCCGCGCGCGCGAAACCTTCGAAATTGCCGCGCGGATGCAGACCCTGGCCGCCCCAATTGGCGGCGGAGAATACCGGCACTTTGACCTTCGACCACACCGGCGAGCGGTCGCGGTGATACTGGTCGTCCATCGGATGCGCGGCGATCTCGGCGCCGAAATCGGAGCGGTTCTTGACCAGTTCGACGTCCGGCAGCGTCTCTGGCCCGCACACCAGCTCGCCGGTGACCCGGCTGCGGCCGCCGCGTTCGCTGACGCCGTACTGCACGGTCTTCACCTGCATGTCGTACCAGTTCTCCCAGAACGTCGAGAGAATGCCGCCGTGATGCGTCATGTCGCGATACCAGTCGGCCGAGCCTTCCCACACGCAGATGGCGGCGAGATGCGGCGGCTGCAACGATGCCACGTGCCACTGGTTGATGCCGTAATAGGAAATACCGTTGAGCCCGACCTTGCCGTTCGACCACGGCTGCACGCCGGCCCATTCGATGCAGTCGTAGAAGTCCTTGGTTTCGCGCGGCGAGAAGTGATCGATGAAGCCGGGCGAGCATCCGGTGCCGCGTGAATCGACGCGCACGCAGATGTAATTATGCGGCACCCATTTCTCCGGATCGACCACTTCCCAGCTCTGATAGAGATTGCTGGAGCCGGCGGTGACGTCGGGATGCTTCTCCGCCATGCGGTTCCAGGCGCTCGGATAGCCGTCCTGGAAGGCGAGGTTCTTGGCGTAAGGTCCGTAACTCAGGATGACCGGGTACTTGCCCTCTTTCACCGGACGAAAAACGTCGGCGCGCAGCACCAGTCCGTCGTCCATGGTGATCGGCACGTTGAAATCGATCCGCATGTTGTCGCGGACTTCCGTGCGTTCGTTAAGCGACGCCATTTGTTACCTCCCGGTATTCCTATCGTCATGCGCGCGCTGATCGCGGGCATTCACGTTCTTGTCTTCTCGATAATTTTGCAAGAGGAGGATGGCATGCGCAACTCGGGCCCGTCCGCGCTGCGCAAAAATAAATTTGGGATCGCAAACCGGGTATACCCGATTTGCAATCCCAAACTGGCCGTAAAGGCAGAGTAACGATCTTTAATTATTCGGCGTCAACGCTTGCGCTTGACCTTCGCCATTTTCTCCAGCACGGCGCAGACCGCGGCGGTGTCCTGCGCGCCGAGGCCGGCCTTCTGCGCCTTCACATAGATCGCCTTGGTGGCGTCGAACATCGGGGTCGGCACCTTGATCTTGCGGGCGTAGTTGCCGATCACCGACATGTCCTTGTCCCACACGTCGATCTTCATGGTGGCTTTCTTGTAATTATTCTCCACCATCATGGGCGCGCGCAGTTCGAACACGCGGCTGTTGCCGGCGCCGGCCTGGATCAGGTCGAAGATCACCTGCGGCTTGAGACCCGCCTTCATGCCCAGCACCATGGCTTCCGCGCTGGCGACGTTGTTGATGGCGACCAGGAGATTGGCGACGTATTTGATCTTGCTGCCATTGCCGAAGGCGCCGACGTCGTAGGTCTTGCGGCCGAAATCATCGAACATCGGGGTGAGCCGCTTGATCGCGCGGCTGTCGCCGCTGGCGTAGAAGACGAGATCACGCACGGCGGCCTGTGCGCCGGTGCCGCTGACCGGGGTGTCGAGCAGGGTATGGCCGGCCTTGGCCAGCATCTTCTGCGCCTTTTCCTTGTCGGAAATCGTGAAAGTGCTCATTTCCACGACCAGCTTCGGCTTCAGCTTGGCCTTGGCGATCGCGCGTGCCGTATCCATCAAAGCTTGCGGCTTGGGCAGGCTGGTGAGCACGGTGGGCGCCGCCGACGCCACCGCAACCGCGTCGGCCGCGATCTCGACGCCCGCGTGCTGGGCTTCACGCCGGCGCGCCGCGCTGATGTCGTAACCAATGACGCGCCAGCCGGCCGCCGCCAGGTTCTTGGCGAATGCACCCCCCATAATGCCGAGGCCGATCACGCCGACGACACCTTTGCTCTTCTTCCGCGCAGCCATTCGACTTTCTCCTTGTCAAAAACAGAGTTCGCGCGAATCCGTTTGTCCCTTTGCTCATATGCGTTCGCACCGGGATCTGTCGAGTGGGGCATCGCCGCAGGCGGCTTTCATGACGCGCTGTGATCGCTTATCGTTGCCTCCGACAACCTATCGGGAGGAACCATGAAAATCGGAGTAGCTGGTCTCGGCGCCATGGGCGCCGCCATCGCCGCGCGGCTGATGGAAGTCGGTCACGAGGTCACGGTGTGGAATCGTACCCCGGACAAGGCCAAGCCGCTGGGTGAGGCCGGCGCCAAAGTCGTCAATACGCCGGCCGCGGTCGCCGCCGCCAGCGAAGCGGTCATTACCATCCTCACCGACGGCAAGGCGATCGATGACGTCTATAGCGGGCCGAACGGCCTGTTGTCGGGCAACGTCAAGGGCAAGCTGTTCATCGAGATGAGCACGGTGGCGCCCAAGGTCGAGACCGACCTGGCGCCGAAAGTGCGGGCCACCGGCGCGGCGATGGTGGAATGCCCGGTCGGTGGTTCCACTGCACCGGCACGCAAGGGGCAATTGCTCGGGCTGATGGGCGCCGAGCCGGCCGATGCCGACCGCGCGCGGCCGATCCTCGAACAGCTCTGCCGCAAGGTCGAGCATTGCGGGCCGATCGGTAGCGGTTCGGCCATGAAGCTCGCCATCAACCTGCCGTTGATGGTGGCCTGGCAGGCCTATGGCGAGGCTTTTGCCATTGCACGCAGTGTCGGTTGGGAGCCCAAGCGCCTGCTCGACCTGTTCGTCGAGAGCAACGGCGCCAACAAGGCGCTCGGCATGCGCGCCGACATGATCGTGAAAATGTTCGAATGTAAGGACCCGGGCCCGACCACGTTCTCGATCGCCAATGCCTTGAAGGACGTGCGCACCATGATCGCTGCCGGCGAGGCGCTGGGCGCTGAGATGAATGCCACCAAGGCGGCGCTGGCCGGCTTCCAGGACGCCGTCAACCACGGCTTGGGCGGCAGCGACGGCGCGCAATTGCCGGTCTACTGGTCGTCGAAGAAGAAGTAATCGACATTGGTCATGGCCGGGCTCGTCCTGGTCATGGTCTTATCAAGGGTAGAGCCATGAAGCTCTTTTCCTACTGGCGGTCGCTGGCGACCTATCGCGTGCGCATCGCGCTCAACCTCAAGGGGATCGCTCCCGACGAGGTGATCGACGTCAATCTGCACCAGGGCGCGCAGCGCGCCGAGGCGTTCCGCCAGATCAATCCGATGATGGCGCTGCCGGCGCTGATCGAGGACGACGGCAATGTGCTGTTCGAGTCGCTCGCCATCATCGAATATCTCGACGAGACGCACCCGAATCCGCCGCTCTTGCCGAAGGACCCGCGGGCACGCGCGCGGGTGCGCGGGCTGGCGCAGCTCATCGCCTGCGACACCCATCCGCTGATCGTGCCGCGCGTGCGCGAATATCTGGCGGATGAATTCCATGCCGACGAGGCCGCCGTGATGAAATGGGGTCATCATTGGCATCAGGCGGCGATGATCGCGCTGGAGACACATCTGGCCGGCTCGCCGCAGACTGGCCGCTATTGTCAGGGCGATACGATCACGCTCGCCGACATCTGCCTTGCCGGCCAGGCGGCGGGTGCGGCCTATTTCAAATGCGACATCGCGCCGTTTCCGACCATCAAGCGCATCGTCGACACGTTGATGACCAACGACGCCTTCGCGCGCGCCCATCCGCTCAAGCAACCCGGCGCCCCGGCATCGCCATAATCAACAGCGCCACGCGGCGTGCGCGTCGTTGCCGAAGAGGCTCAGGCCGCCCGCCAGCGCTACTGCGGCCAGAAACGCAACATCACAAACATGCGTTTGATTAATCTTGCGACGGCCAGAACAAGCTTGCCATCGAATTTGATGGTCCCCGGAGCATCATCGACGCCCCCAACAAATTTGAACTGAGGTCTTGTGCAGCACATTGTGATTGGGTCGTGCACGTGCATGTCTTCCTCCTCCGTCAGTTTGCCGCCTTGGCGGCGCATTGCCGGCAAAAATATCGAGATTAACGATGCGCAGATGAGCGGCTTTGCGAAGGCTCAGGCCGAAAGCCAGCGCGCGACGTCTTCCGGTTTCGGCAGGCCGCCGGCATGCACCACCTTGCCGTCGATGACGATGCCGGGCGTCGAGGCGATGCCGTAGCCGGCGATGGCCGCGTAGTCGGTTACCTTCTCGAGCGCAATCGGGATGCCGAGCTTGTCGGCTTCGCTTTGCACCATCTCGGCGGTCGTATTGCAGCGCTTGCAGCCGGGACCGAGAACCTTGACGTCTTTCATGACGCTTCTCCGAGTTACGATACGAACAGAGCGTTGAACAGGAAGCCGATTGCCAGGATGCCGGCGCCGACGATGCCGACGAACACGGCGATCAGCCGGATGCTCAGCACCTTGCGCAGAATGATCATCTCGGGCAGCGACAGCGCGATCACCGACATCATGAAGGCGAGCACGGTGCCGAGTGCCGCCCCCTTGCCGAGCAGGGCTTCGACCACCGGGATGATGCCGGCGGCATTGGAATACATTGGAATGCCCAAGAGGACCGCGGCGGGCACCGACCACCAGGCGTCCTTGCCCATGATCGAGGCCAGCAGATCCGAAGGCACATAACCATGGATGAAGGCGCCCGCCGCGATGCCGGCGATGATCCACATCCAAACCTTGCCGACGATATCGCGCATGGCGTCGATGCCCGCCTTGATGCGGTCGACGACGGTCGTCCGATCGGTCGCGAGATCGACAGTGCCGGCGCGAACATTACGCACCCACTCCTCCAACCAGCCCTCGAGGTGCAGCTGGCCGA
>JAKAMD010000296.1 GCA_021823875.1 Pseudomonadota bacterium
CACGCCACACACAAACCTCCCCATGTTTCGCCCCTACCCCGAAACAAAACTCAAATCACGCACGGTTCATGAGGCGCCGTTTTGTTTTCTTGGCCGAACGGAGGCGCCAGGCTGCGTATCGGCGTTGATTATTGCAACAGAGGTTCGCCGCATTTGCAATACGCGCGCCGGTCGAGCCGACATGCGCACACCGCAAAATTCGTGTGCGAATCGCCATCCTCAGTGCAGAGCGCCATAAGCGCTTCACACGCGATCGCGGAGATCCGCAAAACGAATCCGCAGATGCGTTACAGCAATGCGGTCCAGATCAGAAGCCGCAGTTGCGGATCCTTTTCGGCCGTCTCGGATGAAATAGGCGCCTCACGACCAGCGATTTGACCGGACCACAGTTTCCGCAACTGAAACCATGGATTTCCCATTCGCCACATTTGGGATGCGGCTCTATTTCGACGATCTTGAGCGCAGAACCACAAATCTGGCACGAGTCGCTAGGTTCGCTCACGTGCGATGAATGCAGTTGCATCGACTACCCCCTTAGTTAGTCTTGCCGCCCGCCCCCGGGCGGAACGCCACATACGCGCTGCTTAAGTTCGCAGCTTTCTTGCGCGTGGAGCATTCGAAAGGTTTGGGGCAGCGGGGGGAGCGCATTGTGGTTTTCCCCGCTTTTTGCAGGCGCGCGGCGTGAAAATCGCGCGCCACTTTTTCGGCCAATAAATGCCAATTTCGCGGAATTCGCCGGACCCGCGGGTCACATGCACGAACCCAGTGATATTTCTTAGCTGCCGTAGAACAAATGCACCAGCAGCAGTGAGACCGCCGGCACATAGGTGCTCAGGAACAGCACCACCAGCAGCGCAATGATGTAGGGAATGTTGACCCGCGTCGTTTCCCAGATGTCGGATTTGGCGATGGCGCATGCGGTCATCAGCACGCTGGCGACCGGCGGCGTCTGCTGGCCGATGGCGAGGTTGAGCGTCACCACCAGCCCGAAGTGAATCGGATCGATGCCGACCGCGTTGACCATCGGCATGACGATCGGGATCACCAGAATGATCGCGGCCGCCGAGTGTAGGAACATGCCGAGGATCAGGAAGGCGATGTTGAGCAGCAGCAGCACGACATATTTGTCGTTGGTGATCTGCGTGATGGCGTGGCCGAGCGCTTGCGGCAGTTGCGCCTCGGTCAGGAAGGTGCCGATCAGCGCCGACGAGGCGACCAGCAGCATCACGACCGCGGTCTGGATGCCGCCGTCGATGCAGGCCTTGCGCAACTCGCGCCAGTCGAGGTCGCGATAGATCAATCCACCGACGACGATGGATGCGAGCACCGCCATGCCGGCACCTTCGGTGGCGGTGACGATGCCGCCGAAAATGCTGCCCAGGATGGCGACCGGCAGGATGAAGGCCCACAACGCTTCCTTGCCGGTGCGCCAGACCTCGGACAGGCGGAACGCCTGCTCGCGCGGAAAGTCGAACTTGACCGCGTGGTAGTAAGCCGCGCCCGCCATGGCCAGCGCGCCGAGCAGACCGGGGACGATGCCGGCGACAAACAGCTTGACTACCGAGGTTTGCGCCATCACCGCGTAGAGGATCATCGGGATCGACGGCGGGATGATGATGGCGAGGCTCGCCGCCGACGACATGGTCGCGGCGGCGACCTCCTTGGAATAGCCGCGACTCTTCATCGCCGGGATCAGGATCGTGCCGAGCGCCGCCACGTCGGCGACGGCGGAGCCGGAAATCTCCGCGAAGAACACCGAGGTGCCGATCGAGACCATCGACAGGCCGCCGCGAATGAAGCCGACCAGCGAGGACGCGAACGCGATCAGCCGCCGCGAGATCGACGATGCGTTCATGATCGCGCCGGACAAGATGAACAGCGGAATGGCGAGCAGCGGGAAGCTCGAGGCGCCGTTGAACATCTCCAGCGCCAGGTTGGGCAGCATGTCCGGGCCCTGGATGATGAAGATGGCCGCCATCGCGACGAAGCCGAGCGCAATCGCAATCGGCACATTGAGCAGCGCGAGCGCGATCATGCCGATGAGCATCACCGTGATGGTCACGAGCGGCCTCCCAATTCGCCGCTCGTGTCTGGCGCGCCGTGCGACATGGCTTCGATTGTCTCGGTGTCGATGAAGCCGGAGCCGCGGGCGGCGCGCAGCGCGTCCGGCAGCCGCAACAGCTCGGCGATCACGAAAAGGGTTGCGCCGATCGGAACCGCCGACTGCGTGAGCTGCGATGAGACCTCAGGTAGCGTGATCATGTGCTCGCCCTGAAGCACCATCACCACCAGCAGACCGTAATAGGCGAGCAGCACGAAAAAGAGGATTACCACGGCTTCGGCGAACAAGGTCGCCGCCACGCGCAGCGGCGGCGGCATGGCGTTGACCAGCCCCGGCACGCCGATATGCGCGCCCCGTAACGCCGCCAAAGCGGAGCCGTAATACGTGAGCCAGACCAGTCCGATCGAGGCCGTCTCGTCATACCAGGTGAGCGCGTTGCCGAGATAGCGGAACGCGGCGCCGGCGATCACAAGAATAGTGAGCAGTGCCATCAACACCAGGACGATGGTTTCGAGCAAGCGCTCATAGCCGGCGCGAACGCGGTTCCAATTCACCGAAATATCCCCGGGCTGCGAACAGAATGGCGGGCCGGCTGTGAGCGCCGGCCCGTGTCTATCCTTCGTCTCGTTACGACGATTTGCCGAGTGCGAGCGCCTCGTCGATCAGTTCCTTGCCGCCCGGCACTTCCTTGCCGAATTCTTCGTAGATCGGCTTGCTCGCTTTGATGAAGGCGTTCTTGTCGACCTCGTTGATCTTGATGTTCGGATTCTTCTTGATCTCGGCCAGCAGCTTTGCGTCGAGATCGGCCGCCATCTTGAGCGCGACTGGCTGCATTTCCTTGGCGGTGTCGGCGACAATCTTCTGCACGTCCGCCGGCAGGCGTTTCCAGCTCGCGCCGGCGATGAGATAGGACGGCGTGTAGACGTGACCGGACAGCGACAGGTACTTCTGCACTTCCTGGAAATGGCCGGAGACGATCTGCGCCAGCGGATTTTCCTGTCCGTCCATGGCGCCGGTCTGCAGCGCGACGAACACCTCGGAGAAACCGAGCGGCGTCGGGTTGGCGCCGTAGGCCTTGAACATTTTTACGCGCCAGACGCCCTTGGGCACGCGCAGCTTAATGCCCTGCAGGTCTTCCGGCTTGACGATCGGCCGCTTGTTGTTGGTGATCTGGCGGAAGCCATTTTCCCAGACCGCCAGGATATGATAGCCGACCTTCTCGGCTTCAGGCACCATCTTCGGGAACACGATCTGATCGCGAATGCGCGCCATGTGGTCGCGGTCCTTGACCAGATAGGGCATCTCGAACAGACCGAAGCTCGGCACGTAAGACGACACCACGGTCGACGGCTGCACGAGGTCGATGGTGCCGAGCTTGAGTTTTTTCATCATCTCGGAATCTCCGCCGAGTTGGCTCGACCCGTAGACGACGACCTTAGCTTTGTTGCCGAGCTTGGCATTTGCCCGTTTGGCAAATTCCTGGCTGACCATCTCGAGCAGCGAACCAGGCTTACCAACATGGCCGAGCTTGATCTCGGTTTGCGCACTGGCGACGCCGACCGAGAGCGCGGTCGCGACGGCAATCGTAGCAAGAGCTTTGGCAAGCGGCATGGATGTCCTCCTTACCCGATGACGTTTCCACAGGCGGCCTGAGCGGTGCATTGCCGACGGCCGTTATTGTTCCGAGCATCAATGCAAATAGCTGCGGTCATGGCAAGCAGCCGCATGGTCGCCCTTGCCGCGCTGCAAAAAAGCGACCCGCCCGGTCGGGGACACCGGGCGGGTCTTTCGGATCGGCGGGGGATGGGGGGCTGACGCCGATCGGAGCGGAATATCAGTAACGGTCGCAAACCTTGATCACGCGCACATTGCCCCAGCGGTCGTAGCGCTCGACGTAGCGGCAATCGTAGACCGGCTCGGCATAAGCATTGGAAGCGGCGGCTGCGGCAGCGATGGTGCCGATGGCAAGGCCGATGCCGAGGGCGGGGCCATAGCCATGGTGGTGGTGATGCCAGGCAAAGGCCGGGGCGCTGGTGCCCACAACGGCGCCGGTGAGGGTGACGGCGGCGAGGGCCGCGGCGATGATCTTGGACTTGGTCATGGTCTGCTCCATCCGGTTGTTCGAGGGCGGCGGCTGGCCGCGATAACCATGGGTCGGAGGCATCGGCCAAAAGGTTCAAAAAAATCTTGGACGGCTTGCCCACCGCCACCGGACAATGAGAGAGTGCCGGAAAAGGTCAGGGAACCATGAGATTTGCAGCATTTTTGGCGATTTTCGCCGCCGGGATTTCCTGCGCCCAGGCGCAGGCCCTCGACAAAGTCCGTTTCGGCACCAACTGGGTGGCCGAGGCCGAGCACGGCGGCTACTACCAGGCGCTCGCCGACGGCACCTACAAGAAGTACGGGCTGGACGTGACCATCGTCCCGGGCGGGCCCAACGTGAACAACCGCATTTTGCTCCCGGTCGGCAAGCTCGACTTCTTCATGAGCGCCAATTCGCTGCAGACCTTCGACGCGGTCCAGCACAACATTCCCACCATCGCGGTGGCGGCGAGCTTCCAGAAGGACCCGCAGGTGCTGATCGCGCATCCGGGCGTGAAAAAGCTCGAGGACCTGAAG